>CAMTFT010000417.1 GCA_947071365.1 uncultured bacterium
CTACACCTATTAAGTCGTCGGCAGCGTCAGATGTGTATAAGAGACAGTCTTCTCCGTTTATGAACGCATCAAGATTCAGCCACAGCTCGTCTACAAGACGTGTTCTGGCCTCCACAGCCGCCCATGCAATATGCGGAGTGATCAGCAGGCGGTCGCTGTTCTCAAACTTGCGCAGCGGACAATCCTTATCCATCGGCTCATGCTCCAGCACATCCAATCCGGCTGCCGCTATCTTTTCCTTATGGAGTGCCTTTGCCAGCCCCTTTTCATCCACGATCGGGCCCCGGGCCACATTGATGAAGATCGCGCTCTCCTTCATCTTGCAGAAGGCATCGTAATCCATCATGTGATGCGTCTTCTTCGTCAGCGGCGTGTGAACGGAAACGATATCCGCCTTCGCAAGAAGCGTGTCGAAATCCACCTGCTTATAGTCCGTATTCTGATTTTTGCCGGAAGGAGAACAATAGATCACGCGGCAGCCGAACATCTCTGCGATCTGTGCCACGCGCTTCCCTATCGCTCCCAGGCCGATGATGCCCCAGGTCTTTCCGGAAAGCTCGTTGAATCTGCGGTCCATATGGCAGAAGGATTTGCTGTGGCAGTAATCCCCGGACTTTACGTAATCATCATAATAACGCAGGTGCTCCAGCAGATACAGCGTCATCGCAAAGGTGTGCTGCGCCACCACATCCGTGGAATAACCGGCTACGTTCGTCACAGTAATACCGCGTTTTTTCGTATATTCAAAATCAATATTGTTCGTTCCCGTTGCCGTGACGCCGATATATTTCAGGAATTTCGCATCTTTCAGCGTCGATTCGTTCATCGGCAGCTTATTTACCAGAACAGCATCTGCCTCCGCGATCCGCTCCGCAATCATTTCTTCCGGGGTCTGGCTGTAAACATTCACATCTCCCAATTCAAAGAACCGCTCAAAGCGCATATCCTCTCCGAGGTTCCCCGCCTCCAAAAATACTATCTTCATTCGTCTTCTCCTATGACATAATGCAGGATAAAAGATACCAGACGGATCGTTCCGCATTTTGTGGCTTCTAACCTTTTTACCCTGGTATCATGACGTAAGGATGCCATGAGACGGAAAGTATCTTCCATCTCATGACATCCCACACATCTGCACATTATTCTTATATTTTTAATCTGTCATCGCTGATACCGGATACACCGCCAGGACATCTGCCGCACCCTGGCTGTAATCCTTCCTGAATCTTATAATCTCTTCAGCAATGCTTCTCTCTGCGCTTCATAACCCGGCTTTCCAAGAAGAGCAAACATGTTCTTCTTGTAGCTCTCTACGCCCGGCTGGTTGAACGGGTTCACGCCCAGAATATATCCGCTCACGCCGCACGCAAACTCGAAGAAATAGAACAGCTCACCAAGGGAGAACTCGTCCTGCTTCGGAATATTGACAATGAGGTTCGGAACGTTACCGTCGGTATGCGCAAGAATCGTTCCGTTCATTGCATTCTTGTTCACGAAATCCATTGTTCTTCCTGCCAGATAATTCAGTCCGTCAAGGTCTGTCGGCTCTTCGCCGATCGTAAGCTCGCACTGTGCTTCTTCTACATTCAAAACTGTCTCGAAGAGAATACGGCTGCCGTCCTGGATAAACTGACCCATAGAATGAAGGTCTGCAGTCAGATCTACAGACGCCGGGAAGATACCCCTCTGGTCTTTTCCTTCACTTTCACCGTAAAGCTGCTTCCACCATTCGGAAACATAATGCAGGCTCGGCTCGTAGTTTGCCAGAACCTCGATCGCTTTTCCTTTTCTGAGCAGGATGTTTCTGATTGCCGCATACTGAAGGGCATCGTTCTCAGCGAAATCAGCTTCCAGTGCGCGCGCTCTGCCGGATGCTGCACCCTCCATCAGCTTATCAATATCTGCACCGGATACTGCAATCGGAAGAAGTCCTACTGCCGTAAGTACGGAGAAACGTCCTCCAACATCATCCGGAACCACGAAGGTCTCATAACCCTCTTCTGTTGCAAGATTTTTCAGTGCTCCTCTTGCCTTATCTGTCGTTGCATAGATCCTCTTTGCTGCCTCTACCTTGCCGTACTTCTTCTCCAGCATTTCCTTGAAGATACGGAAAGCGATAGCCGGCTCTGTAGTCGTACCTGACTTGGAGATGATATTTACGGAGAAGTCACGCTCGCCGATCACATCCATCAGATGCTTCACATACGTGCTGCTGATGTTATTTCCTACAAAATAGATCTCCGGTGTCTTGCGGATCTCTTTGGACACCATATTGTAGAAATTGTGGCGAAGGAACTCGATTGCCGCCCTTGCCCCAAGATAGGAACCGCCGATACCAATCACCAGGAGCACTTCGCTGTCCCCTTTGATCTTTTCAGCCGCCTTCTTGATTCTGGCAAACTCCTCCTTGTCATAAGCTACCGGAAGATCGATCCAGCCAAGGAAATCATTGCCTGCACCCGTTCTGGATACCAGCACTTCCTTTGCATCCTCAGCAATCTTCTTCATTGATGCAACCTCTGCTTCTGAAATAAAACAGGATGCCTTTGAATAATCAAATCTTACCTTGTTCCCCATAACCACGTCTCCTTATCTGTACTTTTATTTTCGCAAAGACGGCGGGCCGTTACCGGCCATGCCGTCTCGACAATTCTATTTTTATTTTATCAAACCTGTCCTGCTTGCGCAAGCTATATTTCGGATATCACGGCAAATGCCCATCCTGCCTGCGCGGGCTGGATTTCTCACGAGAGAATTTCCTGCAGCACCTCCTTCAGGATACGCTCCTGCTCTTTCGGGTCCATTTGCCGCAAGAGGTCTACCCCTGTCTCTTATACACATCTGACGCTGCCGACGACTTAATAGGTGT
>CAMTFT010000418.1 GCA_947071365.1 uncultured bacterium
TACTATGACAGTGCTGATCGCGCTTTTGATTCTGTTTATGGCGGTGTATGTCTTTACATATCCGCGTTATAAAACGGATCAGGTCACAGGTGCGTTTTTCGGCGTGGTGTATGTGGCTGTGATGCTTTCCTGCATTTTTGAGCTTCGTCAGATGGAGAACGGCAAATTTCTCGTATGGCTCATTTTCCTGGCCTCCTGGGGCTGCGATACTTGTGCGTACTGTGTGGGAATGCTGATCGGCAAACACAAGATGTCACCGAAGCTCAGTCCGAAAAAGTCTGTGGAGGGAGCCGTGGGAGGCGTAGTGGGAGCTGCGCTTCTGGGTGTGATCTATGCTGCGGCTGTCACAGGATATATGGGAGCGGAAGGCAATCATATGGTGAGCTTCGGAGTGATCTGCGCGGTGGGAGCCCTGATTTCCATGGTGGGAGATCTGGCGGCCTCCGCGATAAAGCGCAATCATGGGATCAAGGATTACGGAAAGCTGATCCCCGGCCACGGAGGGATTCTGGACCGGTTTGACAGCGTGATTTTTATTGCGCCGGTCATTTATTATCTGGCGCAGGCTCTTGTATGAACAGTATTTATAAGAAAGGAAATGAGATACAGATGAAGACGATTGCGATTCTTGGGTCAACAGGTTCTATCGGCACACAGACGCTGGAAGTGGCCCGGGCCAATGGTGATATCCGCGTTGCAGCGCTGGCAGCCGGAAGAAATATTAAGCTGCTGGAACAGCAGATCCGGGAGTTCAGGCCGCGCCTTGCAGCGGTATGGGATGAGGAGGATGCGAAAGAGCTGCGCACGGCGGTAGCCGATATGCAGGTGGAGATCCTCTATGGGATGGACGGACTGAAGGCGGTGGCCGTATGTGAGGAAGCGGAAATACTTGTGACGGCGATCGTTGGCATGATAGGAATTGTGCCGACGATTGAGGGAATCAGGGCAGGGAAGGATATTGCCCTGGCGAATAAAGAGACACTCGTCACAGCGGGCCATATCATTATGCCTCTGGCTAAGGAATGCGGCATACGTATTTTGCCGGTGGACAGCGAGCACAGCGCGATTTTTCAGTCACTGAACGGAGAGGACAAAAGAGAGATCGACAAGATCCTTCTGACGGCCTCCGGCGGGCCTTTCCGGGGACGAAGCTTTGAAGAGCTGCGCAGCGTCCGGGTGGAAGATGCATTGAAGCATCCGAACTGGGCTATGGGGCAGAAGATCACGATAGATTCAGCCAGCATGGTAAATAAAGGACTTGAGGTAATGGAGGCCAGATGGCTGTTCGGTACGGAGCTTGACCAGATACAGGTAGTCATACAGCCCCAGAGCGTCATTCATTCCATGGTACAGTTTTCTGATGGAGCCGTTATCGCACAGCTCGGGACACCGGATATGAAGCTTCCGATCCAGTACGCGTTATATTATCCGCAGCGGCGTTTTCTGTCGGGAGAGCGGCTGGATTTTGCAAAGCTGGGCAGCATCACCTTTGAAGATCCCGATACGGAGACTTTTAAGGGGCTGGCATACGCCTTTGAAGCGGCAAGAACGGGTGGTTCCATGCCCACAGTATTCAATGCGGCGAATGAGCGGGCGGTAAGCAAATTTCTGAAGCGGAAGATCAGTTTTACAGATATATATGAGATCATACGTTACTGTATGGATGCGCATCATGTGATAGAAGATCCGGACGTGAAACAGATTCTGGATACGGAGCAGAGCGTGTACGAATTAATTGAAAGCAGGTGGTAATTTGAAAATCATCATAGCACTTCTTGTCTTCAGCGTCATAATAATCATACATGAGCTGGGGCATTTCCTTCTGGCAAAGGCGAATGGGATCACGGTGGTGGAATTCTCGCTGGGAATGGGCCCGAGACTGTTCAGCTTTGAGGGAGGAGGCACAAAATACTCATTGAAGGCGCTGCCTTTCGGAGGCTCCTGTATGATGCTGGGGGAGGATGAGGATGATGAGGGAGAGGGAACCTTTGGAAGCAAGTCCGTCTGGGCAAGGATCTCTGTAATCGCGGCGGGGCCGGTTTTTAATTTCCTTCTGGCCTTTGTGCTGTCGGTTTTTATCATTGGGAATATCGGATATGACGTTCCGGTGCTTCTCGGTGTATCGGAGGGACTTCCGGCGGAGGCGGCCGGACTGCAGGTGGGCGACCGCATTACGAAAATGAACGGCAAAACGATCCGGCTGTACCGTGAGGTGCAGAACTATTCGATTTTTCACAGCGGAGAGACCGTAGTATTCGAATACGAGCGCGACGGGAAAACGTATGAGACTACGGTGGAACCGGCGATGACGGATAATGGCTACAAATACGGAATATCCGGCAGCGTCAATTACAGGCAGAAGACGAATGTCATCGATACGCTGAAATACAGTGCGTATGAGGTGTATTACTGGATCGACATGACGCTGCAGAGCCTGAAAATGATGGTGAAGGGCAATGTGACGCTGGATGATATGTCCGGGCCGGTGGGGGTCGTGGACGTCATAGGCGATACGTACGAGGAGAGCAAGTCAGACGGCGCTCTGTATGTCTGGTTGAATCTGATGAATATTGCGATACTTCTGACGGCGAATCTCGGAGTAATGAACCTTCTTCCGATACCTGCTCTGGACGGCGGAAGACTCGTATTCCTGATTATCGAAGCGATCCGCAGAAAGCGGATAGACCCGGAGGTGGAGGCGAAGATACACTTTGCGGGGCTGATGCTTTTGCTGCTTTTGATGGTGGTCGTTATGTTCAATGATGTGAAGAAGATTCTGATATGAGAAAAGAGGGTGTTGTAATTCGGCTGGCCCGGACGAGAAGATTGCAGAGCCGCCTGAAAGTTCCGAATCGCTCATC
>CAMTFT010000419.1 GCA_947071365.1 uncultured bacterium
CTACACCTATTAAGTCGTCGGCAGCGTCAGATGTGTATAAGAGACAGCACTGTCTGTAAACAGAAGAAAAGCTCTCGTTGAGGCTTACAAGGCAAAATACGATGAGGCAGACATCTATGAGTGCCCGATCTGTATCGTTGAGAGTGAGATCCACATGGTACAGGCTCTCGAGGATGTAAAGGCAGCAGGCTGTGAAGCTATCGTTGTTTACCTTGGCAACTTCGGACCGGAAATTTCCGAGACGCTTCTGGCTAAGCATTTTGACGGACCTGCTATGTTCGTTGCAGCAGCAGAGGAATCCGGCAACAACCTGATCCAGGGCCGTGGCGACGCTTACTGTGGTATGCTGAACGCAAGCTACAACCTGAAGCTGAGAAATATCAGGGCATACATTCCGGAATATCCGGTAGGTACCGCTGAGGAATGTGCAGACATGATCCATGACTTTGTTCCGATCGCAAGAGCTATCGTTGGACTTAAGAACCTGAAGATCATCAGCTTTGGTCCGCGTCCGCTGAACTTCCTGGCTTGTAACGCACCGATCAAGCAGCTTTACAACCTCGGCGTAGAGATCGAAGAGAACTCCGAGCTTGACCTGTTCGAAGCATTCAATAAGCATGCAGATGACCCGCGTATCCCGGATGTAGTAAAGGATATGGAAGCAGAGCTGGGCGCTGGCAACAAGAAGCCGGAGATCCTCTCCAAGCTTGCACAGTATGAGCTGACGCTGCTCGACTGGATCGAAGATCATAAGGGCTACAGAAAATACGTTGCTATCGCAGGAAAATGCTGGCCGGCATTCCAGACACAGTTTGGTTTCGTACCGTGCTACGTAAACAGCCGTTTGACAGGCCGTGGTATTCCGGTATCCTGTGAAGTAGATATCTACGGCGCACTTTCCGAGTTTATCGGCACCTGCGTAAGTGATGATATCGTTACGCTGCTGGATATCAACAACTCCGTACCGGCAGATATGTACGAAGAAGAGATCAAGGGCAAATTCAACTATACACATAAGGATACCTTCATGGGATTCCACTGCGGCAACACGAACTCCAAGAAGCTTGCTTTCTGTGATATGAAGTATCAGCTTATCATGGCAAGAAGCCTTCCCGAGGAGGTTACACAGGGTACGCTGGAAGGTGACATCGTTCCTGGCGATATCACATTCTTCCGTCTGCAGAGCACATCCGACAACATCCTCCGTGCATACGTGGCACAGGGCGAGGTTCTGCCGGTGGCTACGAAGTCCTTCGGCGGCATTGGTATTTTCGCAATTCCGGAGATGGGACGTTTCTACCGTCACGTACTGATCGAGGGCAATTATCCGCACCACGGTGCAGTTGCGTTTGGTCATCACGGCAAGGCTCTGTACGAAGTATTCAAATATATCGGTGTATGTCCGGACGAGATCGGTTACAACCATCCGGCAAGCGTACCGTACAGAACAGAGAACCCGTTCGCATAATTTTACAGGGCAAACGAAATCGGACGCCCGGAGTATCAGACTGCTCCGGGCGGACGCCCCTACAGGTCCTTCCCGGAGCAGTCTGATACCCCGGGCTGTTCGGTGTCGGGCAGAGGCTATGCGAAAACGGCATAAAATTACAGAGAAAGAATTCAGGAAAACCGAGATGCCCTTCGCACCCCGGTTTATCTTGCGTTTTACAGGAAGTGACAAATTGATCTGTCATTCCCTGTAAAGAAAAAATTTCATATATGTGGAGCAAACAGCGGGCGGCGGCCCGGAGAAAGGAGCAATTTATGGAAAAGAAGGCTTTTGGAACATTACAGGACGGTACGGAGCTGTCTCTGTATTCTTTTACGAACAAAAACAACATGACAATGGCAGTGACTGATCTGGGTGCGACGCTCGTAAAGCTGCTGGTGCCTGCAAAGAACGGCGAGGTAAAGGATGTCGTGCTGGGATATGACACGCCCCAGGGCTATATCGACAACACCTGCTTCTTCGGAGCTGTGATCGGAAGGAGCGGCAACCGTATTGACAAGGGACGTTTTGTGATCAATGGGAAGACGTACCAGATGGACATTAACGACAACGAGAACAACCTGCACAGCGGCAATGACGGCTTCGACAAGAGAAAATGGGAAGTATCCGGTGTGGATGATGCGAAGAACAGCATTACTTTTTCGCTTTCCAGCCCGGACGGAGATCAGGGATTTCCGGGGAATTTCCAGGTGTCTGTGACGTATACGCTGACGGATGACAATGCGGTTGAGCTTCACTATGAGGCAATCTCCGATGCAGATACGGTGGCAAATCTGACGAACCATACGTATTTCAATCTGGCCGGTCATGACAGCGGCTCCATTGAAGGGCAGGAACTGCAGATCCTGGCGAAAGCTTATACGCCGGTAAGGGACGGACAGGCGATCCCGACAGGGGAGATCGCCCCGGTAGCAGGCACGCCGATGGATTTCACCGAGGCAAAGACGATCGGACAGGACATCGAGGCGGATTTCCAGCAGATGAAATATGTTGGCGGATACGACCACAATTATGTGCTGTCGGATAAATCAGGCGAATCAAAGAAGATGGCAGAGGCATACTGCAAAGAGACGGGGATCCGGATGGAAGCATTTACGGATTGCTGCGGCGTACAGTTCTATGCTGGCAATTTTATTACGGATCAGACAGGAAAAGACGGTGTATCCTACGGAAAACGGTGCGGTTTCTGTCTGGAATCCCAGTATTATCCGAATTCCATCAATCAGGAGGGATTTGCGTCACCTCTTCTGAAGGCAGGAGAGAAGTACGACACGGTGACTTCCTACAGATTTTCAGTGAAATAATATGAATAAAAAGAAGAGAAA
>CAMTFT010000420.1 GCA_947071365.1 uncultured bacterium
GATGTAGCTCCGTCTCGTGGGCTCGGAGATGTGTATAAGAGACAGGAACTGAACTGTGCTGCGTCGGTGACGAAGAAAAAATATATCATGTAATGGAGGAAGGCGTAAACGCGCTTCTTTCCATGGGAGAGGTACAGTGTACCGACCGTTTCCGCAGTCATCAGATCGTTAACAGGGTAAAGGTATCGGTGGGAGTTTCCGTTTCATCAGGACTTCTGGATCTGGAAATCGTCACCGCGGACATTCCTGCGGCCGAGCTGCTTGAGCTTCTGCAGAGCTACCGCCGGAAAAGGAAATACCACCGCCTGAAGGACGGACGTTTTGTCAGCCTGGAGGATCCTTCTCTTGAAATGATGGCAGAACTTATGGATACTATGCACCTGAAGCCATCCGAGCTCGCAAAAGGGAAGATGCACCTCCCAATTTACCGGACACTGTATCTGGATAAGATGCTGGAGGAAAATGAGAGCGTCTACAGCAACAGGGACAGCCATTTCCGGGAAATGGTAAAGGGCTTTAAGACCATCCATGATTCTGATTTCGAGGAACCGAAAAGCCTTTCAAAGATCATGCGCAATTACCAGAAAAACGGTTACAAATGGCTCCGTACACTGGAAGCATGGCATTTCGGCGGAATTCTGGCGGATGATATGGGCCTTGGCAAGACGCTGCAGGTCATTGCGGTGCTTCTGGCCGCCAAAGAAGAAGGGAAAACCGGCACTTCTCTTGTGGTTTCCCCGGCTTCCCTTGTATTTAACTGGGGAGAAGAGCTGCGTCGTTTTGCCCCGGACCTTTCCTTCGTACTTGTGACGGGTACGGCAGGAGAGCGGCAGGAAAAAATCGCAGCGTATCAGTCCACCGATGTGCTGATCACCTCCTACGACCTGCTGAAACGGGATATCGCATGTTATGAGGGAAAAGAATTTCAGTATCAGATTATCGACGAAGCGCAGTACATCAAAAACCATACGACGGCAGCCGCGAAAGCCGTTAAAGTAATAAAAAGCGAGGTGCGTTTTGCACTTACAGGTACGCCTATTGAAAACAGGCTCAGCGAGCTGTGGAGCATTTTTGATTATCTGATGCCGGGATTTCTGTATGGTTACGAGACGTTTAAACGTGAAATAGAAACTCCTGTCGTGAAAAATAAGGACGAACAGGCCATGAAACGGCTTCAGAAAATGGTGAGCCCGTTTATTTTGCGCCGTCTCAAAGAGGATGTTTTAAGAGACCTGCCGGAGAAGCTGGAGGAGGTTCGGTACGTGCGCTTCGACGAAGCGCAGCAGAAGCTGTATGACGCTCAGGTGCTTCATATGAAGGAGAGTATTGCCCAGCAGGATGAATCCGAATTCAACAAAAACAAAATGCTGATACTATCTGAGTTGACAAAGCTGCGGCAGATATGCTGTGATCCTTCCCTCTGCTTTGAAAATTATAAGGGTGGAGCCGCAAAAACGGACGCATGCATTGAGCTGATCCAAAGCGCCATAGACGGAGGCCACAGGATCCTCGTGTTTTCACAGTTTACTTCCATGCTGGAGATTCTGCAGAAATGCCTTGAGGAAGCGTCTATCAGCTTTTATACGATTACGGGAGCTACGCCAAAGGAAAAGCGGCTCCAGCTCGTGAAATCTTTCAATGATGGACACGTCCCGGTATTTCTGATCTCCCTGAAGGCCGGCGGAGTGGGGCTGAACCTCACCGGAGCAGATGTGGTCATACACTATGACCCCTGGTGGAATCTGGCCGCACAGAATCAGGCTACAGACCGCGCGCACCGGATCGGGCAGACGAAAAAGGTGACGGTATACAAAATGATTGCCCGCCATTCGATTGAGGAGAAAATTCTTCAGCTTCAGGAGACGAAACGTGACCTGGCTGAACAGATCATCGGAAACGCAGGCGGAGAGCTTGGCCGGATGGACAAAGAAGAGCTGCTTGCGCTGCTGGACGGGAAATGACCGTACACAGATATAAGACAGATCATCAACTGCGGCATCTTAATGGAGGTGTTTTTCATGAAAGATAAAATATGCACAGCGTTTAAGGATTACGTATCATCCTATGACCTTCAGGACACTAAGATCCGTCTGAAATACGTTCATACAGGCCGGGTAGCCGCAAACTGCGAACAGATTGCCCGCTCCCTGGTTCTTTCGCCGGAGGATGTTTTTCTTGCCTGGGAGATCGGTATGCTCCACGACATCGGCCGGTTTGAACAGCTTCGCCGGTATGATACATTTATAGATGCGGATTCCATTGACCATGCCGCCTTCGGAGCGGATCTGCTGTTTCAGGACGGCCTGATCCGGCGGTTTGAGGCGGATACATCCAGATATATCATGATCGAGACAGCGATCCGTTGCCACAGCCTGTACCGTCTTCCGGAAGGTCTTGATGAACGGGAGACAATGTTCTGCCAGATCATCCGGGATGCGGACAAGATCGATATTTTCCGGGCGAATTATGAGACGGGAATGGCAGCGCTTTATAATGTGACGGAGAAAGAGCTTGCAGACAGTGCTGTGACACCGGAAGTCTATAACGCCTTCTGTGAGGGACACGCAGTGCTGCGCAGCCTGAAAAAAACGCCGATCGATCACCTGATCGGCCATCTTTCGCTGATGTTCGAGCTGGTCTACCCGGAAAGCCGTCTCCTTGCAGTGGAGCAGGGATATCTGGAAAAACTTTTTCAGTTTTCATCCAGGAATCCGGAAACACAGAGCATACTGGACGCTGCTGAGAAAAAGTACCGGGAATTTGCCCGGGAAGCCGTCAGACTGCATCCGTAATGATTATAACCTGCGAAAAGAAGGAAAGAGATTCCTGCCAAA
>CAMTFT010000421.1 GCA_947071365.1 uncultured bacterium
TTTCTATATTGCTTGTGATGTCAGTATTACGCTTGCTGAACAAACAAGCACAATCATGAAAAAATTATCCCTCATCAGCATCCAGTTTGCCCTCCACCATCGCATCAGTTGCCAGTAACCGACCCCCCGAAGCTGAAATTCCTGAATCAGGTCAAATTTTGCCTGAATACTGCGTACATCTTCAAACCAGACCTCGTGCCAGATTCCGTTAGCATAATATTGAAAATATGGTGATTGCGCGGTTTCGTCGAAGAGGATGGAGGCGCCGTTTCGCACGGCGATCTGAACAGCCTCCACGTTGCCGATCGTTGTAGCTGCGGTCGTACCTCTTACATAGGGCAGCGGCCAGTCATACCCGTAATTTGGAATACCGAGATTTATTTTTGATACGGGAATTTCGGTGACGGCGTATTCGACGACGCGGCGCACCATATTGAGTGGTGCAACCGCCATATTCGGCCCGTACGTATAGCCCCATTCATACGTCATGAGAAGCACAGAGTCCGCCACCCATCCGAGCGCCCCGTAATCCTTGCCCTCATAGAGCAGTCCCGTCTGACCGGCGGAGGTCTTCGGTGCCAGAGCGACAGAGGTGGTATAGCCGAGCGGGCGCAGCGTTCCAGCCACATCGGCTACAAAACCGGTAAATGCGTCCCTGTCACTGGCAAGAATGTATTCAAAGTCAATGTCAACTCCGCTGTATCCCTTTTCGTCTATTGTTTCCAGCAGTTGCCCGATCAGGTTTTGTTTGTATGCAGGATTCTGTACCACGGAGTGGATCAGGTTATTATTGAACTGTCCGTCCGGGCCAAAGGGAGTCAGTGTGAGCACGGAGCGGACACCCATATTTTGGGCTTCTGTTATCATCCACCCATCATCCAGTACGGGCGGGATCAGGTTGCCTTCCATGGTAAAACCGTAGGAAAATATGTACAGATCCGTCAAAAACGGCAGCGTCTGCCGGAGAACCCAGGGGCTGATATTCGTATACGCGTAACCAAAAGAGACAAGCTCAGGTTTGAGAGCCTGCTCGGAGGGAGTGCCTATGAGGAGTGACTGGCCGATTGCCAGATTATACGGCGGTATCAACTGGTTCACAAAGATAATGTCCTCTGGTGATACCCCAAAGGCAGAAGCGATAGAATAAACGGTGTCACCGGGCTTTACGATATATATTTCCATATGGATACCTTCAGAAGATGTTTTATGATAGAACATATGCGGCAGTGGTAATGTCTATTCGGAGATTTTCAAATGTACAGGTAGCATCAACACTTTTTCATTGCTGAAAACGGTAAATGTGGTATAATGTGAGCGATAAGCGACGGACCAAAGGTTTTAAGCATGGCGTTCGGAGCGTATAGAGTTGTGGTATAATAAACTTCAGGATTTTAATGATTCATGAGGAGGTGCCGCAGGAATGACAGTTGAAGAGGTAATAGAAAAAATTATTGAAATATGCAGGCGTTTTTCCGTGAGAGAAGTGTATCTTTACGGGTCACGCGCAAAGGGAACGAATCTGGAGAGAAGTGATATTGATATTGCGGTGACTGGTGCGGAGGATTTTGGGGAACTGCTGGAAGTAATTGACGAAATCCCAACATTATACAGTATAGATCTGCTGAATCTCGATACGTGTGGGAATCAGAATTTATTGGAGGATATCAGGCTGTATGGACAAAAAATTTATGAAACGGTTTCATAGCTTTCAAAGGTCTCTGCGCTCCCTGGAGGAAGCGCGGGAACGTGATATAGAGGATTCCTTTGTCCTGAGCGGAACAGGGGCAAAGTTCAGTATTACATTTGAATTGGCCTGGAAGGTAATGAAGGACATTTTAGTGCAGTATTATGCAATCACAGATTTTGTTGCGGGTTCTCCGAAGGAGGTTCTGAGACAGTCTTTTAAAGCACGGTTGATCGATGAACAGAGATGGATGGAGATGCTGAGGGTGCGAAATGAACTTGCCCATGACTATGATGAAACAGTTATCAGGGAATATTGCAGCAATATCATAGAAGAATATATTGATCTGTTCTGCGCGTTTGAAAAGAATGTGATTAGACTGTTAAGCGAGGACGCAGAGCAGATAGTCTGAAGTATGCGCGAAGATACAGGCTCAGCCAGCTTGAGGCATATGCGAAAGAGATAGAACAGCTAACAGTATGCTCAGGAATATATTTTATAGAAGAAAGACAGAAAGAAGGACAGAAACATGTACGACCAGTTGACAGAAAGTGACATCAAAAAAATAGAAGAGGAGATCGAGTACCGCAAGCTCGTGGTGCGCAAGGAAGCGATCGAGGCGGTAAAGGAGGCCCGGGCTCACAGCGATCTCAGCGAGAACTTTGAATATCACGCGGCAAAGAAAGATAAGAATAAGAACGAGAGCCGTATCCGCTATCTGGAGAGAATGCTGAAGACGGCGAAAGTGATCTCGGACAATTCGAAGGATGACGAGGTGGGGATCAACAACACCGTACAGGTTTATTTTGAGGATGACGATGAGACGGAGACGTACCGTCTGGTGACGACAGTGCGGGGCAGCTCCATCAACGGCCTGATTAGCATTGAGTCTCCGCTGGGAAAGGCGATCATGGGACATAAGGTGGGAGACCGGGTATACATCAAAGTCAACGACCAGTACGGCTATTATGTGGAGATAAAGTCGATAGAAAATACCCAGGACGACAGCAATGACAAGCTGAGAAGCTTTTGAAATCCAGAAAACGTGTTTCGTGCAGCCCGCCGGAAACCTTTGAGCCGGGAGAAACTGCAAAATACCTGTCTCTTATACACATCTGACGCTGCCGACGACTTAATAGGTGT
>CAMTFT010000422.1 GCA_947071365.1 uncultured bacterium
ATACGAGATGTAGCTCCGTCTCGTGGGCTCGGAGGATGTGTATAAGAGACAGATTTGGTATTGAATATTGCATATTATACTCCAATGCTGCTGCTGTTACAAGAAGTTATATTCTGGATAATCTGTGCAGAAAAAACAGCCATACAAGAACATTTCTGCTCCTGTATGGCTATTATTTGTCTGACTTGTTATCTTATTTTAAAAGGAAACAGTATCCGGTTCGGAGCAGTCAAGCACTTTCAGCTCCCCGGTCACAGAATCCATCACGTAACCGCCGATAAAGACGTCCTTTGGGATCAGCGGATGATCGCGCAGCTCCCGGACGGTAGTGATCACGGAGTCTTCTACATTGTCGAAGCCGCCAAGCCATTTTTTGAAATCAATTCCACTGTATTTCAGCATATTGATATCGCTCTGCTTTACGCCACGCTCCAGCATCATTTCAATCATTTCGTCGCCGTCCATGCCCTGGCATCCGCAGTCCGTATGTCCGATGACCATGACTTCCGTCACACCGAGCTCGAGAATCGCGACGAGAAGGCTGCGGACAACGCTGCCGTAGGGGTGGGAGATGACACCGCCCGCGTTTTTAATAATCTTTGCGTCACCGTTTTTCAGGCCGAGGGCAGCCGGAAGCAGCTCGAGAAGCCTCGTATCCATGCAGGAGACGATGGCAAGCTTTTTGTCCGGATATTTGCTGGTGGCATACTGTTCGTATTTCTTTCCATCTACAAATTGTCTGTTGTACTCCAGAATCGTGTTTATCATAGGTATCCCCCTTTCCAGGTCATGTGAACATTGTATCAGTTTTTATTTTTGAAACCGGCTCTCTTTCGAAGTGTCGGATCCAATATCTTTTTGCGGATACGAAGGCTCTTCGGTGTGACCTCCAGAAGCTCATCCGTATCGATGAATTCCAGCGCCTGTTCCAGGCTGAGGATCTTCGGCGGCGTCAGCTTCAGCGCCTCGTCGGAGCCGGAAGCACGCGTATTCGTCAGATGCTTCATTTTGCAGACGTTCAGCTCGATATCCTCCGGTTTTGCGCTCTGGCCGATAACCATACCGGAATAGACCTTTTCGCCGGGGCCGATGAACAGAGTGCCGCGGTCCTGGGCGTTGAACAGGCCGTATGCCACGGATTCACCGCTCTCGAAAGCGATGAGAGAGCCCTGGCTGCGGTAGGTAAGGTCTCCCTTGTACGGGCCGTAGCCGTCAAAAATAGTGTTCATAACGCCGTTGCCCTTCGTATCGGTGAGAAATTCGCCGCGGTATCCGATCAGTCCACGGGACGGGATACTGAATTCCAGACGGGCAGAGCCGCCCTGTCCGAGGCTCATCCCCTGAAGCTCTCCCTTGCGGAGACTGAGCTTCTGGATGACATTGCCGGAAAATTCCTCCGGTACGTCGATGTAGGCCAGCTCCATGGGCTCCAGCTTCTTGCCGCGTTCATCCGTCTTGTAGATGACTTCGGCCTTGCTGACAGCAAATTCATAGCCTTCCCGGCGCATGGTCTCGATCAAAATAGAAAGGTGAAGTTCCCCACGGCCGGAGACCTTAAAGGTATCGGTATCCTCTGTATCCTCCACACGCAGGCTGACATCCGTATTCAGCTCCCGGAACAGACGGTCGCGCAGATGGCGGGAGGTCACGAACTTGCCCTCCTGGCCTGCCAGCGGACTGTCGTTGACAACGAAATTCATGGAGATCGTCGGCTCGGAGATCTTCTGGAATGGAATAGGCTCCGGGGCATCCACGGCACACAGTGTATCACCGATATGCAGGTCGGCGATGCCGGAAAGTGCAACAATGGAGCCGATGGAGGCGGATTTGACCTCCACCTTTTCGAGACCGTCGAACTCATACAGCTTGCTGACCTTGACCTTCACCTTTTTGTCCGGGTCATGGTGGTTCACAAGAACCGCCTCCTGATTGACGGAGATCGTACCGCGGTCTACCTTGCCGACGCCGATACGTCCTACGTATTCATTGTAATCGATGGTACTGATCAGCATCTGGGTCGGGCCGTTCTCATCACCCTGGGGAGCCGGAATGTAATTCAGAATGGTCTCAAAAAGAGGAACCATGTTTACGGGCTCGTCAGCCGGATCAAGCACGGCATAGCCTGCCTTGGCGGAGGCGTATACGAAGGGGCAGTCAAGCTGCTCGTCGGAGGCATCCAGATCGATGAAAAGCTCCAGCACCTCATCAATAACCTCGCTGGGGCGTGCTTCAGGCCGGTCGATCTTGTTGATGCAGACAATGACCGGAAGGTCAAGCTCCAGCGCCTTTTTCAGTACGAACTTCGTCTGCGGCATAGCGCCCTCGAAGGCATCCACCACGAGGATCACGCCGTTCACCATCTTGAGGACACGCTCTACCTCGCCACCGAAATCGGCATGACCCGGGGTGTCGATAATATTAATCTTTGTGTTTTTATAAAAGACAGCAGTATTTTTGGAAAGGATGGTGATACCTCGCTCTCTCTCCAGATCATTGGAGTCCATCACTCTCTCTGCAACTTCCTGATTTTCCCGGAATACGCCGCTTTGCTTGAGCAGCTCATCCACCAGTGTCGTCTTGCCATGGTCAACGTGTGCGATAATGGCAATGTTCCTTACGTCTTCTCTTACCATACAAATCTCTCTCTTCTTATATTATACTTGTTTTCTGTACGCGATTTAGTTTATCACAATTCTGAGAGATTACAAGTGCAAGCTGGAAGTTTTTGTGCTGTTGCGGAAAAAAATAGAAAAAATTTGAAAAGATCGGTTCTAAAAAATTGAAATTCCGAATAAGAATGAATAGTATAGAAATACAAGAAG
>CAMTFT010000423.1 GCA_947071365.1 uncultured bacterium
GTGCCTGCTAAAATTTCTGCTGGAACGCAGAAATTTTACGACTTTTCCGCTATTCCGTGACCTAACCATTTGCACGACTCGCTATAGTCACAGATCCGCCCTGCGAACTTCTTCCCTGCTGTGTGTTGGCCGCTTATCTACACGCCACAGAGCCAACCGCTTAGTTCGAAACAAAAGCACTGTGAAAACGCCCATAAGCTCCGTATTGCTTATCTACACACCACCGATTCAACCACATTAGTTCGAAACAAAAACACTGTGAAAACGCCTCAAGGCTCCTTATTGCTCGTCTACAAGCACTGATAATCTCAGAATAACTGCTCCTCTGCCAACGAACAGGCGAATCCCGTGCATCATTCCGCAAGGGACATCGTTCCCGACGGTACTTAGCGAGCGTATTTTGCTCGCTTATGTACCGCTTCGTGGAACGGCTAAGCGCAAGCGGTCCCTGGAGGAATGATGCACGGGATTCGCCGTCCGCTATCTGTAGTTACTCTTCTTCCCCTCTCACCGTATAGTACGCCGTATTCGAACTCCGGAACACCGTATCCGATGACCCCATCTGATTTACAACGATCCTGTGAAATCCTTCCTTCATATTTTCCTTTTTGAATCTGACCAGTTTCGATGATATAAAGCTGGTGCTGACCTTGTCCCCGTCAATAAACACCTTGCTCCATTTTGTAAAGTTATGTCCCCGGACATAATAATATTCCGTGGTTTCCATAATTCTGCTAATGATAACGTCCTGTGTGCCCATCACCAAATCAGAAGCCGGATACGGATTCTCACCGTTGTACACGTAATGCTCACCGTACAGGATATCGTACTGCAGAAGCTCCATATCTTTCTGGTATTCTTCCTCCGTATCAAAGCTGTCCCTGTTCTGATGGAAGGTGAACATCGTTCCGTTCTGCATTCCGAGCTGCTCTGTGATGTCCGCCAGAAGCTGGTATGAAGTCATATCCTTATCCTGCTTCTCCAGCCCGAAATTGTTCCACGTAACGTACTGCGTCTTAAACAGGCTTCCTGTAGTCATATCCTCCTCGGTCAGACCCATGGTCGGCAGATGGTCTCCGAACATTACTACCATCGTCGGCTCGCCGCGCTCTTCCAGCATCGCGATCAGATCCCCGATGAATTCGTCCACCTCATGAAGCTGATTTACGTAATACTCCCAGGCATTTTTCATGCCTTCATCCTCGGGCCCGGTCACTACGATATCCGGGTTTTCCCGTATCCGCTCCCGGGGATAGTCGCCGTGAGCCTCCACCGTAATCGTATAGACGAAGTCCGGCTGATCCGGCGTATAGTCAAGGGATTTCTCCACTTCTCCCACGAGAATGTCATCCGTCGGCCACGTCCCCAGCGGCGTATATTCCCGGATATCCATCAGCTCCTTGCTGGTGAACGTGTCAAATCCCATCATGGAGAACGCATTTGCCCTGCTGTAAAAATTGCCGCCGTTATTGTGGACGGCGTGTGCGCCGTATCCCAGCGTCTTAAGGTCGGATGCGATGCTCTCACAGTTTGTCTTCTTCAGGATCGTCTTGTACGGATATTCGCCAAGCCCGAAAAACTGCATTCCCATTCCCGTCAGTATCTCAAACTCCGTATTCGCTGTCCCGGCTCCTACCACCGGCACCTCCAGATAACCGGAGGAATAGTTTTCATACAGCCTGTGAAAATTCGGGATCGGGTCATCGCTCGTCTCAAGAAATTTAATAAGCGCCGGGTCAACAAAAGATTCCAGAAGAACACAGATAATGTTCGGATATTCCTGCTCCGCCTTGTCCATCTCTTCTGGAATCTTCTCATCTTCCGCCAGCTCTGTATTCAATTTTGTTGTGCTTCCACCCTCCCGCTGTGAGGAGGTCATCACGCTTTCCCTTTTCTGTACTGACGCCGTCCTCACCTCGGACTGCGCCGCGCTCCCGTCCTCTTCCTTCAGGCTGTCAGCGTCTTTTCCTGAGGCCATCGCCGTATTGCCCTGCATTTTCTGAAGCACGGCGTTTACAGACTCCTCGGAATAATCCTCCGGCGCACTCATACCCCGGTCGAGCACGCTTGCGGAAAAGCTGTAAACAAATCCGTAATCCTTATAACCCTGGGCAAGATTTTCAAAGTAAGAAGTCAGGATGTGGTTGCTGACCGCCGCATTCGTCACATTCGGAAGCATCAGAACCACGGCTGCTATCATCACAAGGCTTCCCATTCTGTGGGACCTTCCCTCAAATTTCGGCCCCTTGAACCAGAAAAGAACAAGGAACACGAGAACCGCACCGACTCCTGCAATCACCAGCGCCGCCTCGAAGTCTGTAAAATAATTGCTCTCCATCGTAAAGAGATCGCCTACCATCTTAAGATCCGTAAAACTGAAGGGCGAAACCCTCTTTGCGAGGATGCATCCGTTGATCGTCCCAAGGAACAGCCAGAAAAAACTGATAATCGTTCGGAGTACGGCCCTCCTTCTTACTATGTACACCAGCATCAGCGATGAAAACACGATCAGGGAATTATATAAAAACACAAGATTCCGGTCTACCACAAAATAACACGCTTCTATAAAAGAATGTCTCGAGATCCACTCTATCAGGAAGCAGACTCCGCATGCCAGAACTGCATGGAAAAACAGTGAGTATTTGTTGAGCACCGCGATCAGCTTATCCCTGCGCGCTCTCTTCTTCGCCAGTTCAATACTATTTGCCATATTAATATTACGCCTCTGTCTCTTTTTGAACATTATTTTTAACCCCCTGCAGCCCTGTCTCTTATACACATCTCCGAGCCCACGAGACGGAGCTACATCT
>CAMTFT010000424.1 GCA_947071365.1 uncultured bacterium
TACACCTATTAAGTCGTCGGCAGCGTCAGATGTGTATAAGAGACAGGGGGAGGAGATTTCCTTCGACCGTGCCCTAAGTATGCTCCTTCCGGTTGTTTCTGCTCTTGAAAAAATCCATAAAAAAGGGCTGCTTCACCGGGATATCAATCCGGATAATCTGATAGTGGAAGAGAACGGCTCTGTTAAGCTGCTGGATTTTGGGGCTGCCCGGGAATATCTTCAGGAACAGGACAGTGAAAAAACAAAAACCGTTTTGCTGAAAAGCGGGTATGCGCCGCCGGAACAGTATGACGGAAAAGGGCATCAGGGGCCGTGGACGGATATTTATGCGCTGTGTGCGACCATGTATGAGATGATGACGGGATGTATGATGCCCGGTGCGCTGGAGCGGCAGGCGAAGGATGAGCTGTATGCGCCGTCCTGTTACGGTATTGCAATCACTCCGGAGCAGGAGGAACGCTTTCTGAAAAAGGGACTCGCACTGGATTACCGGCAGCGGTATCGCTCTTTGCAAGAGTTCCGGGCAGATTTTTTCCCGGAATTCAGAGAGGAAAGAAAAAAGAAAAATCATATCTGGTGGGGGCTGGCGGCTCTGGTTACTGCAGTAGTGGCAGGAGGTTTTTTCCTGCATCTGTGGGAAAATACAGATTTCAGAGGACAGGCCCTGGCGGGAAATTATGACAGGGATTCCCAGGAGTACCGGGAATTTCTGGATTTCGTGAAAGAGAATGCGGTGGAGACCAGTTACCATCAGGACGAAGCGGTGTATACGCTGGATGAAAAAGCGGTGGAGGTGCTGGAAGTTCCGGCAAATGGATATTACAGGATGAAATACGGGCCGCAGGAGGTGCTGGAAATTCTGGAGGATGCGGGGTATTCTCCGGTTTTTAAGGAATCCGAACAGCATTTTACGGTGACGGAGGAACCTCATGGAGTCCTGAAGTCAGAGTTTACGGTGCAGGACAGCTACAGACTGCCGGGTGGAACAGGGCTTTCGCTTTGTTATGATTACAACAGCGGGCGGCTCACGGATATTTATATTTATCCATATCAAAGGGAAGAGAGTGACGGGGCGGCATTGTTGAGAGAGGATATCATTGACGGGACGGCATCGTTGACAGAGGATACCATTGACGGGACGGCATCGCTGGCAGATGACCTGATTGCCGGTCTGGTGCCGGATCTTCCGGAGAAGTTGCGAAAGGATGCGGCGGATCTGCGGGAAGGGATAGCGGAGTATAACGAGCAGGCGAAAAGCGGCGCACTGGTGTATTATGCATGGCCGCTGGAAGATCTCGAGGTAAGGCTGTTCCAGATATCGGATGCAGCGAATTCGGAAGAAAGGCTGTTCCAGATATCGGAGGTGGAAGATTCGAAAGAAAGGCTTTCTGAGGCATCGGAGGTGGGAGATTTGGAAGAAAAGCTTTCTGAGGCATCGGAGCATGAGGTTTCAGGAGAAAAGCTTTCCGGGGCATCAGAGCCGGAAGCCAAGACAGGCATTCATATTTGCCTTCGTGCAGAGAATGCCCCTCCGTATAACTGGTAAAACCAGATTCCGGGAAGGAATATTTCCGTATTAACAGAAATTTTAAATCTTCTGTGGTATAATGGTTCCATTAAATGAAAGGAGTAGTATGATCTATGAAGCGTGATGTTAAGAAAATTTCAGCAGCTTTGCTGGCGACTGTTTTATGTATGCCTCTTCTGACGGGCTATTCACCCGTCAAAGCCTCTGAGGAGACAGAGGATTCCGGTGCCGGATGGGAGACAACGGAGGAACAGGCTTCGTCTGACACTTCCAATGAATTTGACCTGCCAACGCTGGGATTGACAGTGACGTTTCCAGACACTTTGATGGAGCGTATGAATCAGGGACAGGTTATCATGTTTACGAATGAGATTCCTGTTGAAGATAACTCCGCCCTTCAATACGGATATTTGAGCTGGTGTCTGTCAGAGGGAGACCAGCAGGCCATGGAAGAGATCGACCTGGAAGAGATGCCAAGTGCCGGTGTTCTGGGTGTTTACCGTGCGGAGCTTGCGGATTCCCTGGATGAGCTGACCGGCTGTGACGAGCATCAGGAACTCGGACAGAGCGCGGACGGCGTATATAAGTATTACCTGAGTGTCAACACTTCCGCAGATGAAACGCTGGTGGAAGAAATTCAGGGGATAAAGACTGTGATCACGGAGATGGCTGATTATGAGCAGTATTACGGCGAAGTGGATCAGCAGCCCGAATCTTCGGTAAGCACAGTGGGCGAGTTTACGACGCAGGATGTAAACGGGAATACCGTCACGCAGGATATCTTTAAGGAGAATGAACTGACGATGGTAAATGTATTTACGACGTGGTGCTCCCCCTGCGTAGCGGAAATGCCGGATCTGGAAAAGCTTTACCAGCAGATGAAGGACAGAAATGTCGGTGTTGTCGGTTTTGTCCTGGACGTTCTGAATGAAGATGGGGAGATCGTGGAAACGGATCTTGAGAGGGCGCAGCTTCTGGTGGAGAAAACCGGGGTTACGTATCCGGTCATTTTGCCGGATGCTACTTATCTGAACGGCCGCCTGATGTCGATCGAGGCATTCCCCGAGTCGTTTTTCGTTGATCAGAACGGGAATATCGTGGGAGAGACGTACAGCGGGAGCGGCAGTCTGGAGGACTGGCTGGAGGTGGTTGAAAAGGAGCTGGCATAAAAGCTGTCCCCAGGTTCTTGAAAGGACAAAGGAGAATATTCTATGCGAATAAAAGCAAAAGAAATTGCAGAAGCTCTTCATATTTCACCTGCCACCGTATCC
>CAMTFT010000425.1 GCA_947071365.1 uncultured bacterium
AAGTCGTCGGCAGCGTCAGATGTGTATAAGAGACAGATTTTGCCAGATATTCCGAAGCCAGCTCAAGCTGCTCCTGATTCTCCGAAGCAAGATGTATCGCCATCATATCCCCCACCGGGGGATACCCGGACAGCCTCCGGTAGTTCATTTCCTTTGCATAAAAGCTCAGATAATCGTGTTCTGACGCACAGACCACCGCATAATGCTCCGGATCATACGTCTGGATCACGACCTCCCCCGGCACTTTCCCGCGACCGGCCCTGCCGGCCGCCTGGGTCAGGAGCTGAAACGTTCGCTCCGCCGCCTGATAATCACTGATATTCAGGGACAGATCCGCCGCCAGGATCCCTACCAGAGTCACCTCCGGGAAATCATGGCCCTTTACTATCATCTGAGTCCCCACCAGGATATCCGCCTCGTGCTTGCCGAAGGAGCGGAGAATCTCCGCATGTCCATCCTTCCCTTTCGTCGTATCCGCATCCATCCGCAGAATTCTCGCCTTGGGGAACGCATGATGTACGATCTCTTCGATCTGCTGTGTCCCCGCCTTAAAGCCGCCGATAAAGGGCGAACCACACTTGGGGCACTTATCCGCCGCCATCTCCTCATAGCCGCAGTAATGACACACCATCCGGCGGTTTCTATGCAGCGACAGCGACACATCACAGTGCGGGCATTTCATCACATGTCCGCAGGAACGGCAGGAGACGAATCCTGAATATCCCCTCCTGTTAAGGAAAAGCATCACCTGCTCGCCATTTCTCAACCGTTCCCCGATTTTTTCCGTCAGACTGCGGCTCAGGATAGAACGGTTCCCCTCCCGCAGCTCACAGCGCATATCGACAGTGGATACCGCAGGCAGTGCGCCTCCCGTAGCACGCTTTTGCAGCGTAAACAGCCTGCACCTTCCGTTTTCCGCCTCGTAATACGCTTCCAGGGACGGCGTTGCTGAGCCGAGAACCAGTCTGGCCCCCTCCAGCATGGCACGCTTTTTTGCTGTCTCCCTTGCATGATACCGCGGAACGGACTCACTTTTATATGAAGTTTCGTGTTCTTCATCTATAATAATAATACCAAGCTTCTGAAATGGTGTAAACAACGCAGACCTTGGCCCAATCATCACATCAATATCCCCGGATCTTGCCCGCTCGAACTGATCATACCGTTCCGCAGGTGTCAGCCTGGAGTGCAGGATCGATATCCGGTCACCAAACCTGTGGTAAAAGCGGATCACATTCTGATACGTCAGAGAAATCTCCGGTATCAGCAAAATCGCCTGTTCCCCTTTTGCAAGGGCCAGCGCGATCAGCTCCATATAGACAGCCGTCTTTCCGCTTCCCGTTACACCATGAATCAGATACTGAGCGTATTCTCCACTCTCCCACTCACGTCTCACCGCGTCCACGATAGCCTGCTGCTCTTCATTTAAAGTGAAACCGCCGTCCTGTGTCTGGGCGGCTGATGGCTGGCCGTTTTGTCTTACTGCCGATGTATCATTTTCCGAAGGCATCTCTGCTGACGGGGTTTCCGGCAGTTTCCCCTGCAAAGGTGTCCCGGCCATGTTCCCCTCCGACTCCTCCTTCAGGCTTTGAAGCACAGATGGAGTCCGGTAGATATGCTCACTTTCACAGGAAAGGATACCCTGTTCCTCCATCGCCCGAAGCACGGAGGCTGTTACCTTCAGGCTCCCTGTCACCACCTCATACGGCAGCGAAGGCTCCTCCAAAAGGGCCTCGAGAAGCCTTGCCCGGGCTGTCTGATGCCTGCTTTTCAACCATTCCAGCTTCTGCTTCGCTTCCGAAACCGGAAGGCGCAGAATCACAGTCCTCTTCTTTTTGGCGGATGCCTTCTGCCGGAAGGGGAGCACGGTACGCAGCGCCTGTACGGTCGTGCATCCGTAATAATCCCGCATCCAGAGCGCCAGCGCCGTCAGCTTGGAATCCGCTCCCGCAAGGTCTGTCACCACCGCCTCAATATTTTTTATTTTGTCCAGAGGACAGGAAGCGTATTCCGTGATCCTCAGCACATAGCCCTTCGTCAGACGGTCGCCCCGTCCAAATGGAATCTCCACCACATTTCCCGGCTCCAGTATTCCCTGCAGCCTCTCCGGAATCCTGTACTGAAACGTCTGATCCAGCTTGCTGTGGGAGATATCAATGATGATATCCGCAAATAATTCCATAAATCCTGTTTCGTCTTCCTTCCAAATATTCCGGGTGGCAAGCACCCGGCAGCCCGTATCCCGGCGGGACTTATCTGCCCTTCAGGATCTCCTGGATCAGCACGCGTTCATCCATCGGATACTTCTTTCCTTCGATCTCCTGATAATCCTCATGTCCCTTTCCGGCAAGGATCACGATATCTCCCGGCTCGCCGTGATGGATCGCATACGCGATCGCTTCCTTACGGTCTGTTATTTTAATATATTTTCCGTCTGTTTTTTCGATGCCTGTCACAATATCTTCGATAATGTCCTCCGGCTTTTCATAACGCGGATTGTCCGAGGTAATGATGCTCAGATCCGCCAGCTTGCCTGACACCTCTCCCATCTCATATCTGCGCAGTCTGGAACGGTTGCCGCCGCAGCCGAACAGGCAGACAAGGCGGTGCGGGCGGTACGCTTTCAGCGTAGTCAAAAGGCTCTCCAGCGCCATCGCATTGTGCGCGTAGTCGATCATCAGCGTAAATTTATCCGATACCTTCACCATCTCGACGCGTCCCTTAACCTTCGCAGTCTTCAGCCTGTCTCTTATACACATCTCCGAGCCCACGAGACGGAGCTACATC
>CAMTFT010000426.1 GCA_947071365.1 uncultured bacterium
CTCCAGAGGCGCCTTCACACCGGTCCACAGTTCGAAATTCAATGCGCCCTGACAGGCCAGCATACCGAGCCCGTTCACCGTTTTCGCACCGCGCTTCGCCGCCTCCTGAAGAAACAGCGTATCCACCGGATTGAATACCACGTCCGACACGACCATCGTGTCACGGATCGTATCATAATCAATATCCGGCTTCTGGTCACAGTCCGGGTGCAGTCCGATGCACGTAGCATTGATGAGGATATTCGTATCCTCCGGAATCTTCTGCCCTGCTTCCAGAGCCATGCCCTCTGCAGCCGTCTTTGTGTGCGCTTTCAAAACACCGGCCAGCTCCTGTGCCCTGGCCTTCGTCCTGTTCATGACTGTGATGCTGGCTGCTCCCGCAAGAGCACATTCCACCGCAATCGCTCTGGCTGCTCCGCCGGCTCCGAGAATGACGATCTTCTTTCCTTCCAGAGCCACCTTATGATTCTTCAAGGCCTGAACGAAGCCCTTTCCGTCTGTGTTTTCTCCGAACAGTTTTCCGTCCTCTTTCACCACGATCGTGTTGACTGCCCCGATAATACGCGCTGCCTCGGACAGCTCGTCCAGATACGGGATCACATTGATTTTGTGAGGCATCGTCAGATTCATGCCCTTCATGTGGAACGCGTGAATTGCCTTCATTGCGTCGTCAAAGTCGTCCTTCGTCACCTTCAGCGTCAGATAGCGGTAGTTCAGTCCGCAGGCTGCGTATGCAGCTTCCTCCATAATGCCGGTGGGATTGCCGTCCACCGGGTCGCCGAAGACGCCGGTGAGTTCGGCGCGGTAGTTTTTTGCCATTTCTGATTCCCCCTTCAGTAGTTTCAATATTTTAGGTAATTGTGGTTAACCGGACGGCCGATTCCATCAATCGTTCCCTCCGGGGACCGCTTGCGCTTAGTAATTCCACGAAGCGGTACATAAGCGGGCAAAACACGCCCGCTAAGTACCGTCGGGAATCATGTTCCCTGCGGGAACGATTGATGGAATCGGCCTGTGCATCTATAGTGGTCACTGTTACCTTCACTAAGTATAAAACAGAATTACTCCGCTGGTCAATTCTTAAACGTTATTCCGCGGCAATTACTCCGCCGGCTTCTGATAGAAACGCCCTGTCAGCTCCTCTGTTCTCACGGCATTCACGAAGACCTTCGGGTCCACCGCTCTCACAGCGTTTATTACCTGCTTGCACTCGGCGCTGGACACCACTGAATAGACGAGATCACGCTCGCATCTCTCGTAGGAGCCTTCGCCTTCCAGGATCGTTGCGCCGTGGTTGCTCACCTCCTGGATTACGCGGCAGACCTCTTTTGCCTTGTTCGTCACGATGAACAGCGTTTTCTTCTGATACTTTTTGTAGAGCATATGGAGCACCTGAGTCGATGCATACTGGAAAATGATGGAATAAAGCGCCTTGTCCCATCCAAACAGGACACCAGCGACGGAAAGGATCACCACATTCAGCGCCAGTATGATATTAAAGGAATCCACTCCCTTTTTCTCCGACAGGAAAATACCGATAAAGTCTGTGCCTCCCGTGGTGGCATTCATCATCAGGCAAAGGCTGACGGTAAAGCCATTGATAATACCGCCGAACACGCTGATCAGCAGCGTATCGTACGTAATCACGAAGCTCGGCATGATATCTGTCAGCACACCGGTAAGCAGGAACATCAGGCAGGAATACAGTGTGAATTTCTTTCCGATAAAACGAAATCCGATGTAGACGGGCACCGCATTCAGCAGCACATTGATCGCCGTATACGGAATCTCAAGGTCAAAGAACATCTCCCCTACACGCTGGATCAGGATCGTGAGGCCAGTCGCTCCTCCCGGATACAGCCCGCCGGCCCTGACAAACGTTTTGATATTGGCGGCAGAAATTACCGCGGCAATGCAGATCACCAGAATCCTTTTTCCATCCTTTTTCAAGTCAAAACTCATTTCCATTTCTCCCTTTGTACACAACAATTCTGTTCGCTTTCATTCTGCTGCTTCGCGGATGCAGCTTCACTTCAAAGCTGCTCCAGGAGGCGGGACAGATATAAAGCATCTGTAGTATATCCGCTCAAAATACTATGGTCAAACTGTATTTTCCGGTATATAATACAGGTAAAATACTGTATTTTCACCATACTAAGAAGGGTGACACAAGCTGGAATCTTCCGGTACGTCACCACTGTTTTGGAGGGCAAAATGAACTTTCTGAGCATGGAATATTTTACGACCGTCGCACACGAAAAAAGCTTTACAAAAGCCGCCGAAAAACTGCATATCACCCAGCAGACCCTTAGCTCCCACATCTCAAATATCGAGAAGGAACTCGGCTGCCGGCTCTTCGTCCGCCATATCCCACTGGAGCTGACGTATGCGGGACACGTATTTTTGCAGTACGCCACAGACTTCCGCCAAAAGCACACTGCGATGATGCAGGAATTCCACGATATTGCGAAAAACCAGAAGGGTGTGCTGCGCATCGGCATCGCTTACACCCGCGGCCGCACCATCATGCCCATGCTCACCGAAAAATTTCTCAGAATCCATCCGTATTATGAAGTGCGGCTCGTGGAGGATTCCAACGAAATGCTCCAGAAATATCTGCTGAACGGAGACGTGGATCTGGCCATTGCCAATTTTCCGGAATCGATTCCCGGCATTGAGCTCCATCCCTTTTATTTTGAAGAAATCATGCTGCTGATTGCTCATCCGCTGCTCCAGCAGTTGTATCAGGGAAACACAGAAAATATAGTTCAGAAAATCGAGGA
>CAMTFT010000427.1 GCA_947071365.1 uncultured bacterium
CTACACCTATTAAGTCGTCGGCAGCGTCAGATGTGTATAAGAGACAGACTGATGGAGATCAGGAACAGAGGCGTCTTGATATCGTCATCGTAAAAAATACGGTAAAAATAACCGCTGAAATATCCTACCCACATATAGATAATCGCGTTGAAGCCAAGAATACTCTCGAAAAACAGATCCGTCAGCAGTCCGCAGAAAAATCCGATGACCATCCCATCCTTCCGGCCGCGCATAAGGCCGAAGGAAACCGTCAGTATAATCAGAAGATTCGGCTTGATAGAGGCGATCGATATCATCTGGCAGACCGTGGACTGAAGAAGAATGGATACCAGAATCAATATCCCCATAACAATCTTGCGTCTCATAAAACAATCTCCTTTCGGCACTACTGTGCCGCTGCTGTCTCACTTTCCGTTTCAGATTCAGATTCACTTTGCATCTCTGACGATGCGGCCGCCGGATCCTGTTGCACCGTTCCTGTGGAAACGGAATTGGAAGGTACGTATTCCTTCAGCTCAAGGATGACCAGCACCTCCTGAAGATGGCGGAAATCCACTACCGGCGTGATAAAACCGGACTTTGTCAGATTGTTCGCATCATTTCCCAGCTCACTGATATACCCGATCAGGATGCCGGGCAGGAACTTCTCACTGATATAGGAGGTCACGACCTTGTCCCCGACGTGAACCTTATTGTCCGCATCCGTAAGCTTTATGAGATTGAGAGAGCCTTCGTCGATCAGACGCAGATCTCCCGCAATGATACACTGGTCAGAGGTGGTGGACACCATTGCGCTGACATTACTGTTGTCATCGATGATCGAACGGACGGTGGCCCAGTTCGGCCCTGTCTCCGTCACGATTCCCACCAGCCCGCCGCCGGAAATCACATTCATATCCGCCTTGATACCGTCATTGGAACCCTTGTCGATTGTGAAAAGCTGAAACCAGTTCCCGCTCTCCTTCGCAATGACTCTGGCGCCGACCTTCTCATATTCGTCGTACTGCTCGTCCAGATCAAACAGCTCCCGCAGCCTCCGCAGCTCCTCCCGATCCTGAATCAACTGGCTGTTCTCCTCTGTCAATGTATCGACTCTGGCCTGCAGCTCCACATTTTCCTTCCGAAGCGTTTCCGCATCCTCAAAGTTGTCGGTCAGACCCGACAGCCAGCTTCCGAAACCGTTGATTCCCTTCTGTACCGGCGTGATCAAAAAGCCACTGACCTGCTTGACCGGTGCCACCGCGCTGCTCTCGACAAAGGATATCACAATAAGCAAAACACAGACGACACTGAGCGCAGCCAGAAGATACTTGTTCTTTAAATTGTCATTCGTTGTTCTTTTCATAAATACTCCTGCCTTTATCTCATTCCTGTCAGATCATTCAGCGAATACGTGGACTGCCTCAGATCCTTATTGTTCAGGATCTCCACCAGTCCGCGGATCGTGCTGTTCTTCGGGTCCTGAATATGATGGAGGGGAATGCCGATTTCCCGCCGGATATACTCAGGAAGATTCAGTATCATGGACACGCCGCCGGTCAGATAAATACCCTCCCGGGTAATATCCTTCATAAGCTGCGGCGGAACGCGGTTGTAAATGGATTTGATGTTCTCAATAATATAGTCAACGGAATCGATGATCGCCACACTTACGGCCAGAGACGGTATCAGATCCGACTTCGGAAGTCCCGACAGCGTATGGATGCCGAATACCTTCTGCTCCAGCTTCGGCCCGTTGATCATGAAAGCGAGGTTGTTTTTCAGCGCTTCCGCTGTCTTCTGGCCAATGCTCAGGTTGAACTTCCGGCGTACCATAGTCGCGATATCCTCATCGAGCCGGCGTCCTCCCACCTTCAGCGTCTGGCTCAAAATGACCTTACCGGAGGAGATGACAGAGATCTCCGTCGTATCCGCCCCGATGTTTACCACCATATGTCCTCTGGAGGACAGAACAGGCAGCCCGGCGCTGACGGCATCCGCAATCCCCTTATCGATCAGGCGGATACTGCCGGCATTGATCTTGCCGCGCATTACCATAAAAAATGCGCGCTTTTCAACCTGGGTAATATCACTGGGCACAGCAATACAAAGAGAAGCCCCGGTGTGAAGTACACCGGAAAAGCTTTTCAGAAGATGTGAGAGAACGATCTCCATTTCCGTCAGATTCGCGATCACACCGCCGGCCATCGGCCAGACGACTCTGACATTTTCAGGATTCTTCTCATAGATTTCGTACGCGGCATCTCCAATGGCAAGCACTGAGCCGTTCTGCCGCATTGCAAGCAGGTTCTTGCTGTATAGAAAGCGCTTTCCGCTTTTATCTCTCAATTTTATCGTGTCTGTGCCTAAATCGATCCCACAAACCTTATGAAATAACATGTATATTCCCCTTACTCCTGCCGGAGGCCCTGCTCCCTCATGCTGACCGCCTGACAGTCACCTATTATAATATGATCCAAAAGCTCAATGCCCAGAAGCTTCCCGGCCTCCCGGACACGCTCCGTCAGTAGAATATCTTCTTTGCTGGGGTCCGGAACGCCGCTGGGATGGTTGTGCAGCAGGATAATGCTGACCGCCTGATGACGCATGGCTTCAATAAATATCTCCCTGGGAGATATCAGCGAAGAACGGACCGTTCCCTTCGATACGACTGTGTCCTTAATAAGCCTGCCCTTGCTGCTCAGCATCGCAAGAATCAATATCTCCTGCTCCTGATGGCGCAGCTCCTCCATATAATACCTGTCTCTTATACACATCTGACGCTGCCGACGACTTAATAGG
>CAMTFT010000428.1 GCA_947071365.1 uncultured bacterium
GAGATGTAGCTCCGTCTCGTGGGCTCGGAGATGTGTATAAGAGACAGGGCGTAAGACCAGCGGCTCTCACCTTATCTTCATTGCGGCCGGAATGAGTCCCCATATATCCTAACGCTTTGCGATACTCTTTTGGGAAAAAGCTGACCGTAAAGGTTTCATTTGCTTTTAGAAACTCGTATGTATATCTCGAAGGATAAACATATACTGTCACAATAGGGCAAATATTGCTATCTATTGACCATATATTACCCAGGCTGCCCCAGCCAATCGTACAACCGTTGAAGTGATCCATATTTCCGGCAGTCACCAATGCCATTTGATGGCTGAACATATCAAATACTTTATATTCTTTTTGCTCAAACTCTTTCATCACAATATTCCCTTCTTTCATCCAATACCGATTTGTTGGTCTCTCCTAACATCAAAATTATACCTCAACTATTCGCAAATTTCCATACACAGTAATACCATATTTCCACGTACAGAGAAAACGGCCGGGGCATCTGGCTCAAACCCGATGCCCCGGCCGCTTCCGGCTTTAAATCTCCATACTGACTTCCACCCCGTTGCGGAAGGTGAACACCGCCCTGCAGTCCCCGATGATTTCCTCCCGGTTTTCCATCAGGATGCTGAGCGCCTCCAGGAACAGCTCCTTTATCCGCTGCTCTTTATTCCCACTCAATCGTCCCACACGGCTTCGGCGTCAGATCGTAAAGCACACGGTTCACTCCCGGCACCTCATGCGTAATACGGTCCGTGATATGCTCAAGCAGCTCAAACGGAACATTCTCCACCGTTGCTGTCATTGCATCAACTGTATTTACTGCTCTTAAAATGACAGGATATGCAAATGTTCTCGCGCCTTCCTTTACACCTACAGAACGGAAATCCGGAACGGCTGTAAAGTACTGCCATACCTTGCCTTCCAGTCCGTTTTTGGCAAATTCCTCACGCAGAATCGCATCGGATTCACGCACGATCTCCAGACGTTCACGCGTAATTGCTCCAAGGCAGCGAACGCCGAGTCCCGGGCCCGGGAACGGCTGACGATAGACCATTCCGTCTGGAAGTCCCAACGCTTTTCCTACGACACGAACCTCGTCCTTAAACAGAAACTTAAGCGGTTCCACAAGTTCAAACTGCAGATCTTCCGGCAGGCCGCCGACATTATGATGCGCCTTCACGCCGTCACTTTCAATGATATCAGGATAGATCGTTCCCTGTGCCAGGAATTCAATTCCTTCCTGCTTTCTTGCCTCTTCCTCAAATACGCGGATAAATTCTGCTCCGATGATCTTGCGCTTCTTCTCCGGCTCTGCAACGCCTGCAAGCTTATCCAGGAAACGGTCAACCGCATCTACATAGATGAGGTTTGCATCCATCTCGTCGCGGAATACCTTCACGACCTGCTCCGGTTCACCTTTGCGCAGCAATCCATGATTAACATGTACGCAGACTAACTGCTTTCCAATTGCTTTGATCAATAATGCTGCTACAACGGATGAATCCACACCGCCTGAAAGCGCGAGCAACACCTTTTTGTCACCCACCTGTGCGCGGATCGCTTCTACCTGCTCTTCGATAAATGCATTTGCCAGCGCTGCCGTTGTAATACGTTCCATACTTTCCGGTCTCTTATTGCCTTCCATCGCTTACCTCCATAAATAAGATTCAGCTCCCTGAGGATTTTGCGCCGCATCAGCGACATGATTTTTCTGCATTTGCGTGCGCATCATACAGAGCTTTTCGCTATCATCTTAGCAAATTCGAAGAAATTCGTCAATGTGTTCATTACTTACTATGCAGCAATACCTCTCACCCGCCTGAGTTTTCTCATAAGCTCTGAATCCTGCGCTTTCAAAGCACCGCTTAGAAGCCGTGTTATAATCGTAGATCTCATTCACATACATCCTGTCATATCCAAGCTCCCTGCCGCGCTCTACAAGCGCAGCCACCACTTTTCGTCCTAACCCATGGCCGCGGTATCTCTTTTCTCCAATTACCACAGGCATATCATTCTGCCAGAATGTCACATCCCCGACAGGAACATAGCTGCCGCCCTCCAGGACTTCAATAAAATAAAGCTCCCCTATCTGATCCAGATAGCGGTACATCTGTCCCAGCTTTTCCATTGTATACGGTTCTCTCTTGCCGTCCACAAGGTATACCAGTTCTTCGTCCTGATACCAGGGAAGGGCAAACGAATAATCGCCGTCATATTTTCGCAACCGCAGCCTTTCATCAACTGGGATAACCTCCGGCTGAACAATTCCATTTATAGGCATAATATACTCCTCTAAGGGTATCTCAAAATGCAATTGGAACACAAGCTCAGGTATTTGGCCAAGTGGACATGTACCATAACTTGTGGCTTCCTGCTATTTTGTGGATTGCTGCTTCCATGGCATTTATTTGTGATACGGCTCCCCATGCATGATCCGGTAACTCCTGTATATCTGCTCCAGCAGCACCATCCGCATCAGTTGATGCGGGAACGTCATTTTTGAAAAGCTCAGCCTGTAATCCGCGCGGCGAAGCACCGCATCCGAAAGCCCCAGCGAGCCGCCGATGACAAACACAATGCTGCTTTGGCCCTGCACACCCAGCCTTTCTATCTTTTCGGACAGCTCGACGGAATCCAGCATTTTGCCGTCTATGGCAAGGGCGATCACATAATCGCCATCCCTGATACAGCGCAGGAGCCGTTCCCCCTCTGTATTTTTTATCTGTGTCCTGTCTCTTATACACATCTCCGAGCCCACGAGACGGAGCTACATCTC
>CAMTFT010000429.1 GCA_947071365.1 uncultured bacterium
GAATTCTTATGAAACTCAAAAATCTCGTAGCACTTTCACTGACTGGCCTTATGGTTGCTGGGATGGCTCTTCCGGTAGCAGCAGAGGAAGCAAAAGCAGGCGATGTTAACGGCGATGGAAAGATCGTTGTTGGCTACATCTCCAAGAACCTTGTAGACCCGTTCCACGCACCGATCAACGACACGGCTGAAGAGCAGCTTCAGGCAATGGTTGACGACGGAACAATCGATGAGTTCACAGGTATCCTTGATGGTAATACAGACGGCGCTAAGCAGTGTGACCTTGCTCAGGACTGCATCAACATGGCTTGTGACTATGTTATCATCCTTCCGGCAGAGGCAGTTGCATCTGACCCGGCTGTTACATCTCTCGTAGATGCTGGAACAAAGGTTGTTGTTGTTAACTCCAAGACAGACAGCACAGATGACCTTGCACTTACCTACTGTGGTTCTGACGACGTTTACGCAGGCGAGCTTATGGCTGAATACGTAATGGAAAAGGTTCCGGATGGCGGCGTTTACGTTCACTGCCAGGGCGTTATCGGTAACTCAGCTCAGATCCAGCGTGGCGAAGGCATCCTGAACAAACTGGATGACAAGTGGGAGCTGGCAGCAGACGTTCCGTGTGATTGGGCAGCAGACAAGGCTACAAACGCAGCTCAGGACTACATGGCTCAGTACGGCGATGACCTGAAGGCTATCATCTGCGATAACGACGATATGTCATCTGCAGCTCAGCAGACATGTAACGAAGCTGGCAGAGAAGACATCGTTTGTATCGGTGTTGATGGAAACCAGGGACCTCTGGCAATGGTTAAAGAAGGAACACTTGGCGCAACAGTTCTTCAGGACGGTGTTGGTCAGGTAACTGCTGGTATCGACGCTATCAAGGCTGATATCGCTGGCGAAACAGTTGAGAAAGAATACGTAGTTCCGTTCGTACTTGTTACATCTGAGAACGTTGACGAGTATCTTCAGTAATTTGAAGAGTTTTATTCTGAACTGAATACAGAATTCCGACAGGGCGTACACGGGGGTGTGCGCTCTGTTTATATTATAAAGGAATGCGCAAATAAGACGCTCTTTCCCGCAAAATAAGAAGAGCGCCCTGCACGCTCTATGATGCCATGCAGGACGCTCTCTTTTCAATTTGATTCGTTCTGATTACAGTCTGTCTGCAATTGCCTTCAGATTTGCGAGACCCTCGATTGCAAGTGCTTCTCCGCTCTCGGCAAATGTACGCCAGATCGCGCAGTTGCCTGCCAGCTCCTCAAAGCTTGGGTCAAAGGATTCGATCACGAGCGGCCCGTCATAGCCGATCTCGTGAACGGCCTTGAAGAACTCTTCAAAGGGCACAAGACCTGTTCCCGGAATACCGCGGTCATTCTCGTTTACATGAATGTAACCAAGATATTCCTTGCCGCACGTCTTGACAGCGCCTGCAAAGCTCTTCTCTTCACGAATCATATGGAAGCAGTCAAGATGTACCTTTACGTTGCCCGTTCCAACATCCTTACAGAACTGTACTGCATCCTCTGCAATGTTCAGGAAGTGTGTCTCGAAACGGTTCACGCACTCAACGCAGATGGTAACGCTGCCTGTCTCTTTTGCATACTGTGCCACTTCTTTCATGCATGCAACGCCCCAATCCCATTCCTGCTGTGTACGCGGCTTCTTTGTCAGATATCCCCATCCTGCGTAGTTTACGCCGCCGAGAATCGGAGCGCCCAGCTCATTACAGATATCTACGCATTTCTTCATAGCAGCTACAGCCGCCTTGCGGATCTCCGCGTCTGGAGAGATCGGATTCGTCTCCAGCGTCAGTGTCGTCGTACATACACAGTCAATGCCAACTCTCTCCAGCTCTGCCTTTACAGCCTCTGTCGGGAAAGTATACGGATTTGAAATTGCGAAATCAACAACTTCAAAGCCTATTTCTTTTGCCTTTTCGATGATCCAGAGATCCTTCTCCGAAAAGCTCTCTGCCCAGATAAAACTGTCTACCCCAAATTTAAAGTACATGATATCCTCCTATTATTCCATAACGTATCCGCCGCAAAGGATATGGCGAACCGGCTCATCCTCCTCGATGGTCAGATGGATTTCCTCTGCGAAATGGTTGTCTGCCGCATCATCATTTACCTTGGAAACTTCGCCTACAACGAGAGGGCCGCCCTCTGCATAGAACAGATGATAGATATACGGTGTCAGTGTGATGCTGTTTCCAGTCGTTACCTTCACAACGCCGCCTGCCGGAACCGTAACCTTGATGCCGTCGCAGTATACTTCTACGTCAGACTCTGTATCTACTGCATAGCCTTCTGCTTCACTCTTGGAATTCCATACCTGTACGCAAAGTGTACCGCCGCAGCGATTAATGATATCCTCTGTCTTCTCGTAGTGGAAATGGCACGGAAGCACCTGATTTTCTTTCATTGCAATCATCTTTTCGCAGTAAGGACGTCCCGGATCACTCATGCTGCCGTTTCTCAGTGTAAAGAGAACAGCGCCCTTCTTGTCGAAATCACCGCTGGCATAATCAGTAACGTCCCATCCGAGACCTACTTCTACCATGCGCTGTGTGATATCCTTCTTCTGTTCCCACTCTTCCGGTGTCCAGTAAGCAAAATCCGGAAGATTGAACTTCATTTCCTTACAAAGCTCCATTGCCCATTCGATGTTGGAATTAATCAATGATCGTTTCATTTTAGTACCACTCCTTTTATGTATCTGTCTCTTATACACATCTGACGCTGCCGACGACTTAATAGGTGT
>CAMTFT010000430.1 GCA_947071365.1 uncultured bacterium
ATACGAGATGTATCTCCGTCTCGTGGGCTCGGAGATGTGTATAAGAGACAGTCGGTACACAGGGCTGTGTATCGTATATGTTTGACCAGAAGGGCCAGATCATTATTGACAAGGAAGAGTGCGATATGGACGCAGATGACCTTATGATGACGGCTCTCGATGCAGGCGCTGAGGATTTCTCAGAGGAAGAGGACAGCTATGAGATCCTCACTGCACCGGACGATTTCAGCGAGGTGCGTCAGGCACTGGAGAAGGAAGGCATTCCGATGGCTTCCGCAGAGGTGACGATGATCCCTCAGACGTATGTGGCGCTCACGGATGAGACTGCATTGAGACAGCTCAACAGGACGCTGGATCTGCTGGATGAAGACGACGATGTACAGGCGGTATACACGAATTTGGAGGAATAATAGATGAATTACTATCTGACCGGGATCGAGGGAATGCCGAAACTTCTGGAATGCTGTATGGATCCGCTTCCGTACTTTAAGAAAAAGGTCTACGCGGAAGCGTTTCAACGCTTCTATCAGCAGAATCTTGCCACCTTCGATGCCATAGAAAATGGGTACAATTCCGTGATCGACAAGGAGCAGTTCACCGAGAATATGGCGAATGCGCTTACGGAATACGCGGTGGAAAAGATAAATGCATGTAAGAAAAAGAGCGCAAAAGAGCATTTGCAGATGGATCTGAATATGGCTATGGCGGTCTTTGTAATACCCATGGTGCTGGAATATAAGGGGAATTCTTCGAAGGTGCTGGCGGACAAGCTGATCGCTTCCTGGAAGAAATCATTTCCGAAGTCCAATATCCAGGCGGCGGAGTTTTCTTTTGTGGAGGAGGGCTTCCATAAGAAGTTCTGCTATATCACGACAGCGGTCTGTGAATCCTTCGGAAAGGCGGATGACTGCTATGAGCTGTCTCTCCTTCGGAATTACCGGGATACGTATCTGGCAGAGCTGCCGGACGGGGAATCTCTGATTCAGGAATACTACGATGTGGCGCCGTCTATTGTGAAGCACATCAATCAGAAGGATACGGCCCATGAGATCTATCGGTCTATCTGGGATGAGTATCTTGCTCCCTGCATTTCCATGATTGAGAATGGTCAGATGGAGGAATGCAGAAACCGGTACGAGGAAATGGTATACGAGCTGAAAAACGAATATTTTCTTCAATGATGATAAGGCCTGCAGGGCGTGATGCTCTGCAGGTTTTCTATAGCTGGTATATCCTGCCGCCTTTTGGAAATACTGAGTAAGAGTATCTCATATAATAAAGGAGGAACAGGATGAACCAGGAAAAGGAGAAGCAGCGTAATGACAGCAGAGAAGACAGGGAAAAGGAACAGCGGGAAGCGATAAAGGAGACAGGCGAGGTGGCACTGAGCCACAGGATCCATCTGCTGACCGTAATAGGAGAGATCGAGGGCCATGAATGTCTGTCCGCGAATTCAAAGACAACGAAATATGAGCACGTACTTCCAAAGCTGGCGGCTATTGAGGACAGCCCGGATATCGACGGGCTGCTGATCCTGCTGAACACTGTGGGAGGGGATGTGGAGGCGGGCCTTGCCATTGCGGAGATGATCGCGTCCCTCAGCAAGCCCACTGTGTCCCTCGTGCTGGGCGGCAGCCATTCCATCGGTGTTCCCATTGCAGTGTCTACAGACTATTCCTTTATCGTAAAGACAGGAACCATGGTCATACATCCTGTGAGAATGAACGGAACCGTGATCGGAGCGCCGCAGACGTACGATTATTTCCGGCAGATGCAGGACCGTATACTTGGCTTTATCTCGGAGCATTCCAGGGCATCCAGGGAACGGCTGGAAGAGCTGATGCTGGATACCGGTATTCTCACGAAGGATCTTGGAACGATTCTTGTCGGGCCGGATGCGGTGAGGGAAGGACTTATCAACGAGACCGGGGGAATCAGCGATGCGCTGAAGAAGCTTTATGAGCTGATCGAGGCAGGTTGACACCTGCCTTTTGGAAAAAACTTGTGTCCCGGGAAATTTATGGTATAATGTTCACGAAAGCACTGAGCAGTGCCAGACAACGGGTATACATAGCAATGCTCCTGGACCTGGCGCTGCGATTATTTCTCAATTTAGAAAATTTGGAGGCAATTATGACAATTATTGAATCGATTTTGTTGGGAATTCTCCAGGGCGTAACGGAATTCCTGCCGGTCAGCAGTTCCGGCCATCTTGCCCTGGCCCAGAACATCTTCCATATAGAGACGAATGACAGCATGCTTTTTGACATCATGCTGCATCTCGGAACGCTGGTGGCCGTATTTATCGTCTACCACAGAGATATCTGGAATATGATAAAGGAGGCCGTGTTTATGGCCGGAGATATTTTCCGGAATCTCTATACTTTTATCCTGAACAGGATACATAAAACATCGCTGAAATACAGGAAGATCGTGCATAACAGCTATCGGAAGTTCGTTGTGCTGATCCTCGTCTCCACAGTGCCGACGGGAATCATCGGTGTGCTGGGCAAGGATCTTATCTCGGATGCGTCACAGACGCTCCTGATTCCTGGCATCTGCCTGCTGATCACGGGCGTACTTTTGCTGATGGCGGATCTGGCAAAGGAAGGCCGGAAGAAACCGAAGGATGTCACCTACAGGAGCGGTCTGCTGATCGGCGCCGCTCAGGGCCTTGCGACGCTTCCGGGGCTTTCACGTTCAGGAACCACGATCACAGCGTGTATCCCTGTCTCTTATACACATCTGACGCTGCCGACGACTTAATAGGTGTA
>CAMTFT010000431.1 GCA_947071365.1 uncultured bacterium
GATGTAGCTCCGTCTCGTGGGCTCGGAGATGTGTATAAGAGACAGCTTTAATTGAGGAAAATCGTGAAAAAGGTGGGTTAAATAGAGATGAAAAATGTTATTTTGCAGAAAATAATTGCTAACGTTGAGAAAAATAAAGAGCTGATTCTGAACGTAGAACGCACCATATGGAAAAATCCTGAGATTGGATATAAGGAATGGAAAACAAGTAATTATTTAAAGGGTGTATTTGAGCAGCTTGGATATGAGGTAAAAACTCTTGAGGATATTCCCGGGGTAATAGCCGATATTGACACCGGAAAGCCAGGGCCCAGGATTGCAATCGTGGCGGAGCTGGATTCACTGCTTTGCCCGGAGCATCCGGAGGCTGACCCGGAGACGGGAGCGGTTCATGCCTGCGGCCATCACGCGCAGTCTGCGTATCTGGCAGGATGTGCGGCGGCTTTTGCGGAGCCGGGGGCGCTGGACGGCCTGTGCGGTTCCGTACGTTTTATGGGAGTGCCGGCGGAGGAAACGATCGATCTGGAGTTTCGAAATTCCCTGATTGAGAAGGGGATTATTCATTACGTTGCCGGAAAGGTAGAGTTTTTATACCGTGGCTTGTTTGATGATGTGGATCTTGTCCTTTTTACCCATGTACTTCCGAATGAGGAAAAGCTGTTTGCGATTGACGAGGGAAGCGACGGATGCATCACGAAGCATTTTGAGTATTGCGGAAAGGCTGCACACGCGGGCTTTGCACCACACGAAGGTATTAATTCGCTGTATGCGGCTACGCTGGGAATTCAGGCGTGCAATTCTCTGAGAGAGACATTTGAGGAGAAGGACTATATCAGATTTCATCCGGTCATTATGGAGGGCGGCGTGGCGGCGAACGCCATTCCGGCAGTAACGAAGCTGGATACGTATGTGCGGGCCTCTACCTTCAACAAGATGATTGAAGTAAACAAAAAGATCAACCGGGCTCTGTCAGCGGCGGCAGCGGCGATGGGGGCGAACGTCCTGATCCATGATATTCCGGGCAATATGCCATTGAATAACGATAAGCAGCTCAGCAAATTGTGTGTTGACACGGTCACTGAGATTTTTGGTGAAAATAATATATCGTTTCGCCCGTGGAACTGCGGTACATCGGATCTTGGCGATATTTCCTGCCTGATGCCGACCATTCACCCGTATGCTTCGGGGGCTGTCGGAACGGGCCATGGAAGTGATTATCAGTTGACAGATCCAATCAGGGCATGTGTGAATACTGCAAAGATGCTTTGTGGAATGACGGTAAAAATGCTTGAAAATGATGGTGCGCTCGGTAAAAAGATCATTACGGAATACAAACCGGTGTTCCACAGCAGAGAAGAGTATTTCAGGGCAATTGACGCGATTAAAATGCAGAAGAAAACCGTGATCTACAACGAAGACGGAACTGTGACGCTGGATTATACGAATGAATAAGAAACATGCTAAGCAAGGAGGAATAGTATGCTCACTGAGAAAAATATCAGATTATCTACAGTAAATAACCCGGAGATCGGTATTCCAAAGGAAGAGCCGGTCATGCCGGAATCATTGTACCAGAAGCGTCTGGAAAAAGTGCTGTCTGCAATGAAAGAGCGCGGGCTTGATTTTATGATGCTTTATGCGGATCGGGAACATTACAGTAATTTTGATTACCTGACGGGATTTGACCCGCGGTTTGAGGAAGGGCTTCTCGTTCTGTCATCGGCGGGAAAAGCGCACTGCCTTCTGGGAAATGAATGCTTTAATCTTCATGAATACAGCAGGATTTCGGCGGAAGGAATTCTGTTTCAGGCATTTTCGCTTCCGAGTCAGCCGGTTGACAAGCTGCGGGAGCTCCCTGAGATCTTTTCGGAGATCGGCATCCGTCCGGGCAGCAGAGTTGGAATGGTGGGCTGGAAGCTGATGTATCCGCGTTACGGGACGAAATATACATTTGATGTACCAGCGTATCTTGTGGAGGCGGCAAAAGCCGCAGCAGGGAATAAAAATGTGGAAAATGCGACGGATCTGTTTATTCATCCGGGATACGGTGTGCGGATCATCAATACGGCAGATGATATTGCGGCGTATGAGTTTGGAGCTGCGTATGCATCACAGACGCTGATGGATATGATCGATGTGGTACAGCCCGGAATGACCGAGCTGGAAGCTTCCTGCAAGATGCAGTTCGGAGGAATTCCGCTTTCCTGCCATCCGCTCTCTCTTTCAGGAGAACGGTGCGACAGAGGGCTTGTGAGCCCGACGACGAAGGTGATAGAGCTTGGCGACCGTTTCAACTGCAGCAATGGACTGCGCGGAGGTTTGAGCTGCCGGACAGGATTTATGGCTGCCTCCGAGGAGGATCTGCCGGAGGGCGCAAAGGATTATGTGGAAAAGGTGGCTGCACCGTATTATGCGACGGTTGCTAACTGGTATGAAATGATTGGGCTTGAAGTAAGCTGCGGTGACATGTATCAGATGGTACAGTCCACATATCCGAAGGAGGAGTATGGATGGAAGCTGAATCCGGGACATCTCGTATCGACGGAGGAATGGGTGTCCTCGCCGATCTACGAGGGGTCTGATATTACGGTGAAAAGCGGCATGTGCTTCCAGATGGATATTATTCCGTATCCGCCGAAGCCGTATGCCGGAGCAAACTGCGAAGATGGTGTTGCGATTGCGGATGAAGAACTTCGTCAGGAGCTGAAGGAGAAGCTGTCTCTTATACACATCTGACGCTGCCGACGACTTAATAGGTGT
>CAMTFT010000432.1 GCA_947071365.1 uncultured bacterium
CACCTATTAAGTCGTCGGCAGCGTCAGATGTGTATAAGAGACAGGTATGAGGATATCAACGAAAGGCAGATACGCACTTCGCCTGATGCTGGATCTGGCTACAAATTCTAACGGCTCGCCTATCCGGCTGAAGGATGTTGCGCGCAGGCAGGATATTTCTGAAAAGTATCTGGAACAGATCATTTCCGTTCTGAACAAGGCGGGATACGTTCGGAGCATTCGTGGCCCCCAGGGCGGATACATGCTTCAGAAGGCTCCCCGGGAATATACGGTGGGGATGATCCTCCGGCTGACGGAGGGCAGCCTGGCACCTGTGGAGTGTGTGGAGGCTGGAGGCGTATGCCGGATGGAAGAGAGCTGTGCCACACGGATCCTGTGGAAGAAGCTGGATGATGCGATTAGCAATGTCGTGGATAACGTTACGCTGGAGGACCTGATGGACTGGCAGCCACAGCGGGCTTGCGACTATGTGATATGAGGTGCTTATGAAGGTCACATATTTAAATCACAGTGGCTTCCTCCTGGAGTGGGAGCACTGTTACTGGATTTTTGATTATTATCAGGGCCGGATTCCCAGGCTTGATGAAAAAAAGACGGTTTTTGTTTTCTGCAGCCACAGCCATGGCGACCATTTTAATCCGGCCGTATTTGCGCTGGCAGAATCGTATCCTTCGGTAAAGTATGTATTTTCGGCGCAGGTGCGCCCGGCATGCCGGAAGCTGGACCGAAATGTGAAGGGCGTGCATCTGTCAGAAAAGCAGATAGGAGAAGTGTGCGGTGCGCAGAAAACCGCACGGGATATTGCCCGGGACGGAGCAGGCAAAGCTGAAGGTGTGCAGGATATGGAAGCCAGAGCAGGTAAAATTGAATCTGCCAGCAGGATCATTCCGCTCCCGGAGATCACATTCCTCACCAGCCGGACAGAGACAGAGCTGTCGGACGGCTTCGGAGGACAGCTACAGATATTTACGCTGCGATCTACGGACTGCGGCTGTGCTTTTTTGATTCGGTATGAAGGGAAGACGGTGTACCATGCCGGAGATCTGCACTGGTGGGTATGGCCGGGAGAGCCGGAGAAGGACAACCGGCAGATGACCGGAAATTTCAAAAAAGAGATGGAATACCTGACGGGAAAAACGATTGACGTGGCTTTTGCGCCGCTGGATGCCAGACTGGAGGAGTGGTACGCAAAGGGCCTTAAGTATCTTCTGGAGCATGCGAAGGTGAGCCACGTATTTCCGATGCATTTCTGGAATGAATATTCCGTTATGGACAGATATCTGACGGAGAATCCGGTTCCGGAGGGAACAGAATTCCATAAGATCAGCCGGGACGGGCAGGAGTGGGAGATCACGCTGTGAATCGGTGAAGCCATGAATTGGTGGCACCGTGAACCGGTGACACGTGTATAACAGGGCAGTTGCTCTAAAAAAGGAGGATACGGAAATGAAATTTAAAATGATTCATGAGAATTATAACGTACTGGATCTGAAGAGATCCATGGATTTTTATGAGAAAGCGCTGGGGCTTAAGGAGGTTCGCAGAAAAGAATCTTCCGACGGTTCCTTTATCATCGTATATATGGGAGACGAGACGACGGGCTTTGAGCTGGAGCTGACGTGGCTTAAGGATCGTACTGAACCGTACAACCTGGGGGATGAGGAATTCCATCTGGCCTTTGAGACGGATGATTTTGAGTCTGCCCACAAGCTTCACAGCGAAATGGGCTGCATCTGCTTTGAGAATGCAGCCATGGGTATTTACTTTATTCAGGACCCGGACGGGTACTGGCTGGAGATCGTGCCGGCGAAATAAACAGCTTTAGCGGCAGGAGCTAGCTGCACGTTTTCTTCTTTACGGGGATCCATATCTCCGTATAATAGTTTTCATCCATAGTTCCCTTTGGATATTTGTCCGGGGCATCATACATTTCAATGCAGTATCCGGCAGCAAATTCATATTCCTTTAATGCCGGAAGCCATTCAGAAAACAGCTTTTTGTTTACGTCCTGCAACGCCTGGGGAAGAGCGCCCTTACAGGGGAAGACTGCCCAGGTGAATGCGGGGATCGTTCTTACCGTAAGTCCCTTCGGAATATCGGATGCGGGGTGATAGATATCCGCGATCAGATACTCAAACGTTTCATTTCCCATCTGCGGGTCGATATTGATACCGAACATTCCGCAGACGTATTTGCCGTTCCCTGATGCGTAGTGCTCGTTCCAGTATGCGGGGATGTCCTGCGCCGCATTTTCGTAGCGAAATACCTTTGCTGCTGCGAGAACGGTAAAGCTTTCTTTTTTTGTAATTCTGTAATCCATCATGTAACCACCTTTCAAAGAGATTGTCAGCTTCAGAGGCGCAAAGGTTTTGAGCATGGCTTTTTCCCTGCGCGCTGCGGAGGGAGAGATTCCGTGGAAGCGTGAAAAGGCTTTGGAAAAGCTGTCCGGGGAATCATAACCATATTTCAGGGCGAGCTCGAGTACCGAAATATCGCTGGTTAGCAATTCGGCGCCTGCCAGGGACAGCCTGCGATTCCGTATGTACTCCATCAGTGAATATCCGCACAGCATACTGAAGCCCTTATGAAAATAAAAGGGTGAGATATAAGCACGGTTCGCTATATCGTCCACTGTGATATTCTCTGTAATATGCGTTTCAATAAAATCAAGTGCTTCTCCGATTATTTTTACCCATTCCATATGCTGTCTCTTATACACATCTCCGAGCCCACGAGACGGAGCTACATC
>CAMTFT010000433.1 GCA_947071365.1 uncultured bacterium
AGATAATTCTGTTTTCTCTGCAATAGCAGCAATTAACTCTGTTTTATTCATAGTAATTTCCTCCTCTGAGTTTAATCTGCAATACACGCTTCGTATACCGGCAGATCCTGTTGTCATGAACCTATTCCACTTTAAATATGGCCCTGCTAATATTTATATAATGATATACCCCGTTTGTCAAGGTTTTCCTTGTTTTGCGGAGCGCTATTCCTCGTTTTGCAGAGCGTTATATTTCCTCGTTTTCCGGTTCTGCCAGGTGCTGTGCCGCAAGATGATGCATCACCCAGCCGGCAGCCTTTTCAAACGCTTCCTTCTCCTGCTGCTCCAGAAGAAGCGTTTTGTTCTTCTTCTCTTCCCGCTTGATGGCCTCCCAGCGTCCCGGAATCTCCTGCTTTTCCGGCGCATCCTGTCCCTCTTCGAACACATGCGGATGCCTGCGGATCATCTTCTGGCTGATGCCCCGGATAACGTCCTCGATGGTAAACAGTCCCTCCTCCCGGGCAATCTGCGAAAGAAGGACTACCTGCAGCAACACGTCACCAAGCTCCTCACATAGATTTTCTGCATTTCCGGTCATATTATAAATGTCAATACCTGCCAGCGCTTCCGTCATTTCATTGACCATGCAGGGCTTCAGGCTTTCAAAGGTCTGGGCCTTGTCCCAGGGACAGCCGTGCTCTCCCCGCAGCTCCTCAACCACCATCTTAAACGCTTCGAATTCTCCTGCCTCCACTTTGGCGTAATCTGTTTTCATTTCTATCCTTCCTGTCACATATAAAAAAGAATGCGCATAAGCGTATCCTGCCGGATACTTTTGTGATATAGGAAACGCAGTTTCCTATGACACATGAAAAGCAATGCCATCAGGCCGAAATGCCCAATGACATTGCTCCGCACTCTTTTCTAAAATACACTGCCCTTTACGGACAAACCATGCACCGTCTTACAGCATTGCATTGATCATCTCAAGCACCTGCTCACCGAGAGCTGCCGACTTCGCATCTGCATCCTCCAGTGATGTACCCTTGATTCCATAATAGAATTTTACCTTCGGCTCCGTACCGGACGGACGAACGCACAGCCATGCATCGTCTGTCAGATCATAGTAGAGCACGTTGGAAGACGGAAGTCCTGTCGTGGTCACTTCACCTGTCTCAAGATTCTTAACGGTATCCGCCTTGTAATCACGTGCAGATACAACGCGGTATCCGCCAATCTCTGTCGGCGGGTTCTTGCGCAGAGTCTCAAGGATCTCCTGAATCTTCTGCAATCCTTCAATACCCTTCAGCGTGATGGACTTGATGTCATCCTTGTAGTATCCGTAACGCTCATACAGCTCAACCATTGCATCCCACAGCGTCTTGCCCTGTGCCTTATAGAAAGCAGCAGCCTCTGCCAGAGCCATGGTCGCAACGATAGCGTCCTTATCTCTTGCGTGAGTGCCGATCAGGCAGCCGTAGCTCTCCTCAAAGCCGAACAGATACGTTCCCTTGCCGCTGTTTTCAAAGCCAAGGATCTGCTGTCCGATGTACTTGAAACCGGTCAGACACTCAATGAGGCCTGTCCCGTAATATTTTGCAATCGCATCCGCCATATTCGTGGTAACGATCGTCTTGATCAGAACGCCGTCATCCGGAAGTCCCTTCACTGCCTTCGTCTGTCCGATCTCGTAATCAGCCAGCAGACAGCCAGACATATTTCCGGTCAGCGTATGGTATTCGCCTGTCTTGGAATCCTTTACGCGGACACCGAGACGGTCAGCATCCGGGTCTGTAGCCAGAACCAGATCAGCGTCCACTTCTTTTGCAAGCTTCAGTCCCAGCTCGAAGGCTTCCTCTGCCTCCGGGTTCGGATAGCTTACTGTCGGGAACTCGCCGTCCGGGAGCTCCTGCTCCGGAACTACGTATACGTTTTCAAAACCAAGCTCCCTCAGCACACGGCGCACCGGAAGATTTCCTGTACCGTGCAACGGAGTGTAAACGATCTTGAGATTTTTGCTTTCCTGTTTGATTGCTTCCGGATGAAGCACGAGCTTCTTCAGGCATCCGATAAATGCATCGTCGATCTTCTCTCCGATCACCTCGTAGAGTCCTGCCGCCACTGCATCTTCCTTGCTCATCGTCTTAGCGACCGTATAATCCGTAATCGCCTTTACCTCTGCCATGATTCCTGTATCGTGAGGCGGTGTGATCTGCGCGCCGTCCTCCCAGTATACCTTATATCCGTTGTATTCCGGCGGATTGTGGCTCGCTGTGATATTGATACCTGCAATACATCCAAGCGTACGCACTGCAAAGGAGAGCTCCGGTGTCGGACGCAGAGACTCAAATACGTAAGCCTTGATGCCGTTCGCTGCCAGTGTAAGAGCTGCAAAATCTGCGAATTCCGGTGACATTCTTCTGGAATCGTATGCGATAGCCACGCCCTTTGCCTGACCGCCCGCACTGATGATATAATTTGCAAGGCCCTGTGTTGCTTTCTGCACTACGTACTGATTCATACGGTTCGTACCGGCGCCGATAATACCGCGAAGTCCGGCTGTACCGAACTCCAGCTCCGTATAAAACCGCTCTTTGATCTCGTTTTCATCGTCTGCAATCGCCTTCAGCTCCGCCTTTGTTGCATCGTCGAAGTAAGGATTGGAAAGCCATTCTTCATATGCTTTTCTATAGTCTTCCATGTTTACCTCCCTGTCTCTTATACACATCTCCGAGCCCACGAGACGGAGCTACATCT
>CAMTFT010000434.1 GCA_947071365.1 uncultured bacterium
CGCGATGTAGCTCCGTCTCGTGGGCTCGGAGATGTGTATAAGAGACAGGTTCGGTTTGTCTCACTTTTTTACTTCATCAAGAGATAGTTATATTAGCATAAATACCTTCTACTCACCATTCGGATGAATAATGATCTTAATCACATCCTTCTCATGCAAAACACGGTCAAGCCCATCAAAATAATGATCCAGATCATATTCCCCGCTGATCAGCGCTTTCGCATTTACCTTGCCTGTGGCAATGGCATCCACCGCCCGCTCAAAATCACCGACCTGGCTGAGAGATGAGTAGTAAGTAAGCTCCTTGTCCCAGAATTCATTGAACGGGAACCGGAGCGTCGGGTGCTGTCCGCGGTAATATCCATACCCCAGAATCCTTCCGCCCATCTTCATCAGCTTCGGAGTGGAATATACAAGTTCCTCTGCCCCGGTAGCGTCAAAAAGGCAGTCAAATCCAAGCGGATATCTGGAAAGAAGCTCTTTTTCGTGCTTGGAATAATCCTTTCGATCCATCAGAACTGTCTCAATGCCAAGCGATTCCACCTTCTTCAATTTCTCTGCGGAAGATGCGCAGACAACCACATGGTCAGCATTGCTGTGGGCCGCAAGCATAGCAAGGATCATCCCCATCGGCCCGGCTCCCATGACAAGGACATCATCTCCATACCGGATATTCATCTGATCCATTGAATGCATACAGCAGGCCACCGGCTCCGCCAGACAGCCCTCATTGAAGCTTACATGATCTGGAAGATGCACCGCTTTATTCTCAGATACCTTTACGTATTCTGCAAAGCCCCCATCCGCCTTATTCCCCAGATTCTTTTTGTCCGGACAGTGTATGAAATCTCCTTTTTTACAGTAATGGCAGACACCGCACGGCACCGTATTATCCGCCGTAACTCTGTCACCTACTGCAAAAGTTGTCACTGCATCTCCCACTTCATGGACATATCCTGCAAATTCGTGGCCCGGAATCAGGGGATACGCGGAGCATCCGCTGCCGCCGGGCACTTCGTGGTCCGCCTCCACTCCATGACAGATGCTGCAGCTCATTACCTTAATGACCACATCATGACTTCCGCATACGGGATACGGCTTCTCACAGATTGCCGCATTTTCCCGCAGCGGTTTCGAATAATATAAAGCTTTCATTTTGATTCTCCTCCACATTATATAGCAGAGGGTATCGCAAAATAGCAGAAAGCCACAAGTTATGGTACATGTCCACTCGGCCAAATACCTGAGCTTGTGCCCCAACTGCATTTTGCGACACCCTCACATTCAAAAGTTACTCTTCATTGTATTTTTTCATTGCATACCGGAAGATAACAGACTTTTCCTGTGTTACTTCCTCAAGAACGGAGGACATACATTCCCTGCTGTTTCCGCTCATTTTTTTGCCGCCTCCAAAGGGCAGCTCCTGTGCCCGGAACCCGCCGGAGCCGTTCACTGCCACCATACCGGTGCGCAGGCTGGCAGCTACCTTCATCGCATCCTGCAGATTATTTGTGATCACTCCGGAGCTGAGGCCGTAATCAGAAGCTTCTGCGATCTCGATCGCCTCATCCAGTGTTTTAAACGTAAAGATCGGGAAGATCGGCCCGAAAACCTCCATATTTTTGCAGATATCCATGTCGATCGTACAATTATCAAGTACAGTAGGCATATAATAAGCATTCCGCCTTACGCCGCCGTACACCAGTTTTGCTCCCTGATCGATGGTGTGCTGTACCTGACGCTCTACCTCCATGGCAGCCTGCTCACTGATCAGCACGCCAAAATCCGTATTCATATCCATCAGATCGCCTTCTTTTACGGTTTTGAGCCGCTCCTCGATCAATCGATGGACAAATTCATCTTTGATTGACTCATGGACAATGAAACGCTTTGCTCCAGAACAACACTGTCCTGCATTTCTCGTTTTATCTCCGGCCTCGTTGACCGCCAGATCCATATCACAGTCTGCACAGATGATCAGCGGATCGTTTCCGCCAAGCTCAAATTTGTAAGGGGTAAGATTTTCAGCCGTATGTCTTGCAATCTCTTTTCCGGCTTCCACGCCTCCCGTCATGTTGACCTGTGCAATTGCAGGATTGTCGGAGATCCAGTTGCCGACCGTAGCGCCCCTTCCGGTAATGCACTGTACGGCTCCCGGCGTCACACCTGCCTCTACCAAAAGCCCCATAAGCTTTAACACGGTGAGTGGATTGGACGTTGCCGGTTTTACGACGATCGCATTGCCCGCCATGAGCGCAGGGCCTGCTTTAAATGCCCACAGGGCCGCCGGGAAATTAAACGGAACAATACACGCGATCACGCCAAGCGGTTCATGAACAGTTACCTGAAGGTCATTGTCGTATCCGCCCTCAATCCCCATCGGCATGGTCTTCCCGTAATGATGCTTTACAATTTCAATGGCACTCTCAAATGTCATATAGACAGAATCGATCTCACCGTAGGAGTCAAAAACAGGTTTTCCTGTTTCAAGAGTCAGTGTTTTTGCCAGATCATCACGGTTCTCATTCAGCAGTTCCAGATAACGGCGAAGGATTTTTGCTCTTTCACGGATAATAATTCTGTTCCATTTTTTCTGAGCTGTAACCGCATCTGCAATTGCACGGTCTACATCTTCCTTTGTGGCGCTTGGAACCGTATCCAGCAAAGTCCCATCATAAGGATTTATCACATCGATCGTCTCTTTACCGGATGCGTCCACCCAGTTTCCACTAATC
>CAMTFT010000435.1 GCA_947071365.1 uncultured bacterium
ATGTAGCTCCGTCTCGTGGGCTCGGAGATGTGTATAAGAGACAGCTATAGTACTGCTTTCAATAGAGTCTTTTCTAGCTTCAATAAAAGCATATCCTGGTATATCTTCCCCGCAGGTGTCTAATAAATTAATTGTTTCATTAAGATTTTCTTTTTCCTTGCTATACTCTATGGAGCCGTTTTTCCCAGGTATATCGTTTCCCGCTACATCTACATACCGTATATAAACAGATCCATAAGATACTGGACGCGAAGGCCCAATCAAGGGATCGTACATATATGTCCACGTAATTGTATACGTCGAGAAACTATCCGTCACGAACTCTGCCTTTTGCACCTCCTGTGCTGCCGTAGTATCCAATGCTTCCAACTGGCTGCTCTCTGCCATATCCACCACATTCTGTACATTACCGGACGCATCCTCTTCCAGATGCATTACCGTTACCTGCACCTGTTCAGCCACTTCGTTTTCAGCCACATTTTCATTAGATGCTTCGGTTTCATTGATGACAGCTGCATCCTCATTCAAAGACATCAGAGCAATTTCATCCGCTTCGCTATTCACCGGCGCATTCTCTGCTGCATTTTCTGTCATATTCTCTGACGGCTCGTCCACCGCTGAGGCCGCATCTGCCAAGGTCATCGGTTCGATTTTATCTGCTGTGCCGTTCGCCGCCGTATCCGCAGCGGCAGCTTCCATCTCCGCCACCGACTCTGCTACTTCCTCCGGAATCGTCGGCTGCTTATAATCCATCGCAACCTTTACTTCCCCATTCGGCTCCAGCTTCTCGCCGTTCTCGTCCACAAAGGTGATATCGTACGCCAGAAATCCGGCGATGTCATATTCTTCTTTTTCCGCCTTCTCCAGCAGCTTTGCTTCTACCTCCGCATACTGCTCTGCAGTAGCTGCATCTTCCTTCTTCAGCGGCACTACCTTAAGGACTGCATTTTCCGGGATAGCGCCCTCTGTCACCTCTGTGACATGGATGACTACCTCGTCATCCTCATATGTCATCACCTCAGGCTGTTCTTCTTCTGCTGGCATCACATCCGTCATGTCACAGCGCACGTACGCTTCCACGCCCGGTCTTCTCTTTGACTCAGCTTTGGCTGGTTTTTCATGTGCCTGCGGCGCTTCCTCTATAATCGCTGTATTATCCGCCTGAGCTGCTTCATCCGCTGACTCACCCGATTCCTCACCTGCGGACGCTGCATTGTCCGCCTGCACCGTCTCTTCTACAGATGCTGTCTCGACAAGCTCTACTGCATTCTCTGACGGTGCTGTCTGATCTGCCTGCACTACGTTCTCCGCTCCTGCTGCCTGATCTGCCTGCACTGCTTCCTCCGCCGATGCTGCCTGCGCCACATTCTCCGCCGGTGCTGCCTGATCTGCCTGCGCTGCGTTCTCCGCTCCTGCTGCTTCGTCTGACAGCGCTGCGTTCTCCACTCCTGCAGTTTCCTCCGCCAAAATTTGTCCTTCCTCTAGGCCCGCATCCTCCGCCGGAGTCTGCGCATCTTCCTTTTCCGTCTCCTGCACCGGCACACCTTCGCCGTGATAATTTATCTTGTACCACGCCGCTCCGTCTGCCTCCACCGTATCCAGAAGCTCCAGCTCTGTGCCACTGTTTACAACGGCTACCGCATCTGATTCTGTGGATGGCTGTGTACGCACGAGAACACCGTCTGCCGTAATCGTAACCATATCCACAGCTTCTGTTTCTGTCTCGCTTTCCGTTTCGCTTTCGCTCTCCGTCTCTATCTCACTTTCTGTTTCGCTTTCGCTCTCTGTTTCTATCTCACTTTCCGTCTCGGTTTCGCTTTCTGTCTCTATCTCGCTTCCTGTCTCTCCTTCTGTCTCAGTTTCGCTTTCGGCCTCACCATCTGTCTCCGTTTCGCTTTCGGCCTCACCATCTGTCTCGCTCTCCGGTCCTGCCGCCATCTCTGACACCTGCACTTCGAAGGTCTCCATCCTGATCTCGCTGTCTGCGTTGTAATTATGAGCCAGATATACCTTGCCTGCCGCTGTCGGCATGATCTTCGCCATGTCTGTGCTGCCGTCCTCAATACGGATGACGCTTTCATCGAGCGTCTGCCAGGAATGATCCGTTCCCTCGTGGCCCATGACCCAGTAATATTTGCCATCCAGAGTCATCTTCACGATCTCATATCCGGATCCTTCGGTTTCTGCCTCGTTTTCTACGGCAGATCCTTCTGTTTCCGCACCACTCTCTACGGCAGATCCTTCTGTTCCCGCACCACTCTCCGCAGCAGACCCTTCCGTCTCCGTCTCGCTCTCAGCGGAAGTCTCTTCTTCCTTAATTATTCCAGCCAGCTCCATCACCTTCGTCATGCTCATGTATCCGGTTATCTTTTCCTCGCCCAGGCTGTACTGCTGTTTGCTCACTGCACCGTCCGAATTTCCTTCGATCGTATAGATGTACTGTGCGTCCACATCAATCACGATACCAACGTGAGCCGGGTTTCCATCCTGAAGCTGCGTTATTTCGTCCTTATGAGGATTTTCGCTGAAGAATACGAGGTCGCCGGCTTTCGGCGTATAGCCGTCCTTGCCTGCATAGAGGCTGCCGAGCTTCTCGATCCACTTGCTGTTGTCCTTCTCTATCGGAAGGTATTTTTCCGGAATGCCCGCGTAGTATGCACAAAAGCCCACAAACATCGCTGACCATTCTTCATATGTATCTCCGTACCACTGACCGTAGCGGCTGTAATCC
>CAMTFT010000436.1 GCA_947071365.1 uncultured bacterium
GATGTAGCTCCGTCTCGTGGGCTCGGAGATGTGTATAAGAGACAGATGGTATTCAATATACGGTTTTTATTCTGCGTTCACTGCTTTTGATCACTCCACCTCAAGGTCAGAAACAACCATGTTGAGGTTTTCCGTAAGCACGTTCATCGCCTCTTCGACGGAGCTGTATGTATCAGAGATCACAAGATCCTGAAGCGTCTCAGCCCACATCGTTGTACACTCGAAGAAGTACGGCTGCGGTGTGAAGAAGATACTTGCATTTTCTGAAACAGTTGCAAAGGACTCAAGATAGCCTTCTGCCTGTCCAACGATTTCCTTATAAGCATCACTTTCCATTACGGAAGTACGCGGTGTATCGGTACAAGCACCCTCCGTTCCGGAGTACATCATGAAATCCGGGCTGGTGAAGTACTGCAGGAAATACCATGCTGCATCCTTATTCTTGGAATCTGCGTTCATAGCCATAGCCCATGTCCACAGGTTGGAACGCTGCTCTTCTTTGCCTTCCGGAAGCGGAATACCGGTAAATGCCAGATTACCTGCTTCTGCTGAAGCGCCTTCTACGTTCTGTGTATAGCCGCCACGGTCAGCATCCCACATCATGGCTGCATTACCTGCGCCGAGGTCAGCGCCGCAAAGCTCCCAGCCATAAGTTGACCACTGCGGAGCGCCGCCGTCCTGGATCAGTTTTACCCAGTACTCAGTCATCTCGATAGCTTCCGGAGAATTCAGCTTACAAACAAGTCTTCCGTCTTCGATCTCGAAATCCTTTGCTCCCCAGGTCGCAAACAGGGACATGTATGCCGGATGGATCGTACCCCAGTCACGAAGTCCGCGAACTGCAAGGCCGTATGTACCTGATCCGCCAAATTCCTTCAATGCAACTGCTGCATCATAAAGCTCCTGTGTAGTTGTCGGTGCGGAGATTCCGTTCTCCTCAAAAACTTTCTTATTGTAAGTCAGCGTGTTGATCTCCCAGCCCATCGGAAGTGCCCAGAGTTCGCCTTCACCAACGGAATGGCCCGGAACAAGATCCCATCTCAGAGCGTTGATGATACCAGGAATAAAATCATCATAGTTATAATCCGGGGAAGTCTTTGTTGCGTCTTCAATATAACTGTCAAGCGGTTCCATGTAACCAGCCGGAGCGTACTCCCATGTCTGGTAAGCGCCGGTCATGAAGATATCCGGCTGACCGGAACGGCTGCTCAGTGCGGTATTCAGTTTGTCAAAGTAATTCGACTCAGGAGTTGTGGAATATTCAACCTTGATTCCTGTCAGCTCTTCAAACTCCGGCAGCTTTGCGATCACTGCATCTGCATACGTATGCTCGTTGAACATAACGTTCAGGGTAGTTCCATCATATGCCTTCCAGTCAAAACCGGACTCGTCTGCCGATACGTTAACTGCTGCAAGCATAGAGCTCATCATTGCGATACTCATTGTAATTGCCAATGCTCTTTTTTTCATATCTTACCTCCTTATGTGTCGCCTGAATATAATTGGTTTCTGTGATTGAGTTACCTGTATTGTATTCGTGCCTGCCGAATCAATCGAATGTAAATGCCACCTTGAAATCACCGTACTTACCAGTCGCGTATTCAAATGCCTTCTCCCAGTCTTCCAGCTTAAAGGTGCTCGTAACGACGCCGTTCGTTTTTATATTGCCTTTCAGCATGTTTTCGATTACAAACGGATATGCGTACGGACTCAGATGGGAACCACGGATATCCAGTTCCTTGCGGTCACCTATGATAGACCAGTCTACCGTTGTCTCAGAACCGAAAACACTGAATTCTACGAATCTGCCCAGCTTACGGATCACAGTCAGTCCCTGGCGCACGCTGGCCGGATTGCCCGTCGCTTCAATATATACGTCACATCCGTAGTCATCCGTAAGCGCCTTGATCTCCTTATCCACATCACATTTCCCCGGATTGAATACGAGATCCGCGCCGAATTCCTTTGCCTTCTCAAGACGGTTGTCCTGCATATCGAGAACGATGAGCAGCTTCGGATTTTTCATTCTTGCATAAGTAATCATACCAAGTCCAAGTGTACCTGCACCTGAGATCACAACGACGTCTTCATTCGTGATCGTACCGCGATCCACCGCATGTTTGGAGCATCCAAAGGGCTCGATCAGAAGCGCCTGTTCCACAGTCATCTCTTCCGGCACCCTGGTGATCACGCTGTTCTTTACGTAACGCACATACTCTGCCATTCCTCCGTTGTTGTAATACTGGTAACCGTACATATCATGGGGCTGGCACATCCAGTAATGACCATCTTTACAGAATCGGCACTTGCCGCATGGTACGATCTGATCTGCTGTAATTCTGTCTCCCAGTTCAAATTCTGTTACGTTTTCACCGATCTGAACGACTCTTCCAAAAAACTCATGTCCCGGAATAAACGGCGGCTTCACCCATGACGGCTGCATCTCATCGCCCCAGAACATTGCAACACCATGCTGGCATTTCAGATCGCCGGCGCAGACGCCGCAGGCTTCTGTCTTGATGATGATGTCATCCGGGCCGCACTCCGGTGTCGGATATTCCGGTTCAAAACGGTAATCTCCTATTCCATACGCAACCAGCGCTTTCATTGTTTTTGGTATGCTTCCTTTTACTCCCACGTTTGTCTTCCTCCTTTTTTATTTTCTTTCTGCGCAGTTTTTAAACTCATTATTAAATTGATTTTATAATTAAATTTATAAACGAATTATA
>CAMTFT010000437.1 GCA_947071365.1 uncultured bacterium
ATACGGAATACCTCTCTCCCCATCGTGGCGGGAGGGAGAGGTATTTTTCGTTTTTTCAAAGAAGCGAAAAGTTTTGTCACTTTTTTGAAAAAATGAAAAAGCCGGAGGCCATGAAGCCAGAGATCCGGAAGCTCAGGGGAAAATAGGAAGAAAGGGAATGGGGAGTGAGTATGGGGAAATATCTTCATAAAAACAAAACAAAAATGAATATTCCTGTTCGTGCTGCCGCCGTGTTGTTGTGTCTGGCGTTAGTCTCAACTTACTTCGTATCCGATCTGTTTGCCCGATACACCACCAGCGACCAGAGCAGCGACAGCGCAAGGGTGGCGGAGTTCTCTATCGAGAGCAGCGATATTCTTTCGCAGTCCATCGGGGTAAGTCTTGCCCCCGGAGGCACCGATGAAAGAACCTTTACTGTTGAGAACAACAGCGAGGTTGATGTGGAGTATACAGTCACTGTCGATAATGTGACAAAAAATCTCCCGCTGAAGTTAAGCTTGGAAACGGTAGATCCTTCTTCTTCCACTGTGCAAATAGACGGGACTACAGCCACAGCCCATCAGAATCCGGGCAGCCACAAAGACACGTATAAGCTGCGCATCACATGGCCGAAAACTGAGACGAAATATGAAGAGTCGGATGCAGCCAGAGATATAGCCCTGATGGGTATGGTGGATCACATTGCAGTGGTGGTCAAAGCGGTACAGATTGATTAAGGAGGAAGCGCCTGATGGGAAAGCGACATATTCCAAAGAATTTGCGCAGCAAGGCAAAAAAGAATAGCGTGGGCATCGCAGCGGCAGCGTTTGCGGTGTGTTTTGTGCTGCTTGTGTCCCTGATCGGCGCGGTTGTTGCCAAATATCAGCGTGAACTCCGCTCTGACGACTGGGTCAAAGCGCAGGATTTTTATTTTACGAGCGATCTTCTGGATGGCGCTACCCATAGGCTTGCCCCCGGAAGCACGGAAGTATCATTCACTCTGAGTAACCGCGCGGATGATCTGCGGTTTTCTGAGGTGGATATTGACTATAAGGTGACGGTTACACCTGATAACGGAAGTGGAGCGTCGGTTGCGGTTAATAATGATATGGGAACACTGAAAAACGGTGAATCAAGTGATGTGAAAATTACTATTTCAGATTTAGAGGCAGGAACTTACACCGTCACCGCAGTTGGCACAGGGGGATATTCCAAAACCCTGACGGCAAAGATTGTCGTTCCTGAAAAAAAAGCACAGCTTTATTACCATCTGGAGGATGTCTCCGGCGAATATATTCTCCTGACGGTTTGGAATGAAGGGGATGAAGCGGGAGAGATTACCATTCATTACACGGGACTCCCTGACAATACCAACCCCGACATGACAACGTGGAAGACAGGCGAAGATCAAACGGTTTCGATAAATGCCCATGAATCCAAGGTGTTCCGTTTCTTCAATGAAACGGTTTCCAACGTGAAAGTGACGGGCGTTAATGGGGAAACCGTGCAAAGCAAAACACCCAACTGAGAAAGGAGTGCATTTTTATGAATAGAATGAGACGGCCCTGCGCACTCCTGCTGGCGATTGTGCTGGCAATTGGAGCAGTGCTTCAGCCGGAAACTGGCCGGGTGTTTGCCGGGGAAGCGGAGCAAATGGAACAAATCGAAGAGCTGATTGAGGAACCTGCGGGACCGATTGTGGAGACTATAGAGCCGAACGCAGAGCCCACACAGCCGATTGTGGAGCCGGGGGAGCTGGTTGTGGAATCCACGGAGCTGGTCGAGGAACCAGCAACAGAGCTGACAACGGAACCGACAACAGAGCCGGCGGCGGAACCAACGACGGAATCGACAACAGAGCCGGTTGCGGAACCGGCGACGGAGGCTTCCATGCTGTCTTTCTATGAACAGTTTATGGCTTGTGGCAGTCTGGCTGATTTTGACGCACGGATGTGTACAGAGGAAAGTACGGCGGCGTTGGCTGTCCTGACGCAGGAAGAACTGAAACAGCTTTTGGCCCGTGTGGAAGAAATCTACGCCGGTCTTGACCAGCCAACGGAAGCAGACACGCTTCTGAAAGAGGAACTGCTGAAAAAGCTGAATGAATATATTATCGAAACTTGTCCGGAGTGCGGCGGTGAGGGAGGCGTCCATAGCGAGGGTTGCCCTGCTACACCTCTTGTCTGCACCTGCGGCAGCGTGGACGGCGTGCATACCGAGGGATGTCCTCTTTATGGCCCTGATGTCGCTGTCTGTTTGGAGTGCGGCGAAATAGGCGGTCACGCGGAAACGTGTTCCCAGTACGGTGCGGAACAGGCGAACTATCTCTGGGCGGGACTGACCGATGCGGAGCTTGCGGCGTGGCTCATGGACGAAGCCAATACTGACATCGTCAGGGGCATTCTGACCAGTGACAGTGAAGAATGCGCTGCCCTGAGTCTTCGGATTGCGGCGATTCTTGACGGCGAGGACACCGAATTGGCCATGCAGCTTCAGGAGTACCTTGCGGTGCTGCTTGGGGTGGATGAACCGGAGACCTTGGCGGACGGTGAGTATATTTATTTTGATTTGGCGGCAGGGAATGTTGAGATAGGAAAAGGAAATAAATATACGGGCTATGTTTATGTGGGCGGCATGGCAACGATAGTTACCGGAGATCACAAGGCGAGCAACAAATATTATGTATACCAATCGAATACGAACTGTCTCTTATACACATCTCCGAGCCCACGAGACGGAGCTACATCT
>CAMTFT010000438.1 GCA_947071365.1 uncultured bacterium
GAGATGTAGCTCCGTCTCGTGGGCTCGGAGATGTGTATAAGAGACAGCTCTCAAAAGCATCTATCATTTGCATAATTTTTTCTATCAATTGACTGTCCGTATAAATCATATTCTTCCACCTTTCAGAGCTTTCTATGACTAAATTCTATGACTACTTTAGGACTTTCTAGAACTAATTTTAATCGATTTTTAGTCATAACTCAAGCAATATAAACAATCTATACTGTTTCCTGACAGAAGCGTAAAAAACCGGGCAAACCACACGTTTCCGCACGATCTGCCCGGTTTCCTTCATCCTATATATGTACCTTATTTTTCAAAAATTATACTTCAAAGATCAGATCTCCATAGGACGGCATCGGCCACATCTCTTTGTCCACGATCATCTCCAGCTCATCCACCGGTGCGCGCAGCTCGCTCATCGCCGGCATGACGACATCGTGGAAGAATCTTGCCTGCTCCGGCCCTTCTTCTATCTGGCCTGCCTGGGCCGTCACGTCTGTCAGCCTGGCCAGAGCAACCTTTGTGTCGGAGAGGAGTGCACTGGTCTCGTTCAGAAGCTCGATCTGGACGGATGCCTCTGCGCCTGCTGATGTCACCGCATTTACAGTGTCCGCCAGACTCTTCGTATATTTGATGACCGCAGGAATGATCTGCTTGCTTGCGATATCGATCATGGAACGTGCTTCGATATTGACTGCTTTTGCATACGCCTCATACTTGATCTCCACACGTGACTGCAGCTCAGTCCTCGTAAATACGCCGAATTTTTCAAACAGGGCGATCGCCTTGTCTGTCACAAGGGCCGGAATCGCGTCTACCATGGACTTGATGTTCGGAAGGCCCCTTCTTGCTGCCTCTTCCACCCATTCCTCGGAATAACCGTTGCCGTTGAATATGATCCTCTGGTGGTCACGAGCATATTCCTTGATCAGATCATGCACTGCCTCGTCAAAGTTATCCGCCTTTTCCAGAACGTCACACGCTTCTGAAAACGCTTCTGCAACGATAGTGTTCAGTACGATATTCGGTGATGCGATGGAATCTCTGGAGCCCACCATACGGAACTCAAATTTGTTTCCGGTGAATGCGAAGGGTGAAGTTCTGTTGCGGTCTGTCGCATCCTTCGCCAGATTCGGCAGTGTCTTAACACCTGTCTCCAGCACGCCGCCCTTCAGGGAGTGTGTTGCCGTACCGGTACTGATAAGCTGGGAGATCACATCCTGAAGCTGCTCACCAAGGAAAATGGAAATAATGGCTGGCGGTGCCTCGTTTGCTCCAAGTCTGTGGTCGTTACCCGGATCTGCTGCTGATTCACGAAGCAGGTCAGCATGTCTGTCTACCGCCTTCAGAATACAGGTCAGTACCAGAAGGAACTGAATATTCTCATGCGGTGTCTTGCCCGGCTCCAGAAGGTTGATGCCATCATCCGTCGTGATAGACCAGTTGTTGTGCTTACCGGAGCCATTCACGCCTGCAAAGGGCTTCTCGTGAAGCAGGCACTTCATACCGTGCTGGCACGCCACTCTCTTAAGCGTCTGCATAACGAGCTGGTTGTGGTCTACCGCAATATTGGCCTTGGCATAGATCGGCGCCAGCTCGTGCTGTGCCGGAGCGACCTCATTGTGCTGCGTCTTTGCGGAAACGCCCAGCTTCCAGAGCTGCTCATTGACATCCTTCATGAAGGAAGCGATTCTCTGACGGATCGTACCGAAATAATGGTCGTCCAGCTCCTGACCCTTCGGAGGCATAGCGCCGAACAGCGTACGTCCCGTAAAGATCAAATCCTTTCTCTGGAGGAATTTCTTCTCATCCACCAGGAAGTATTCCTGCTCCGGCCCTACGGACGGAGTTACTTTCTTAGATGTTGTATTGCCAAACAGTCTCAGAAGCCTCAGGGCCTGCACGTTGATTGCTTCCATGGAACGAAGCAGCGGCGTCTTCTGGTCCAGCGCCTCGCCCGTATAAGAGCAGAATGCGGTCGGGATACAAAGGATGGCGCCTGCCGCATCATGACGTACAAATGCCGGTGATGTACAATCCCAGGCCGTATATCCTCTCGCCTCGAAGGTCGCTCTCAGTCCGCCTGACGGGAAGGAGGATGCATCCGGCTCACCCTTGATCAGCTCTTTACCGGAAAACTCCATCAGAATCGAGCCGTCCGGGTTCGGCGCTGTGATAAACGAGTCATGCTTCTCTGCGGTCACGCCTGTCAGAGGCTGGAACCAGTGAGTATAATGGGTCGCGCCCTTCTCGATCGCCCAGTCCTTCATAGCTGCCGCGATCACGTCAGCAGTTGCCAGATCGAGCTCCGTTCCCTCTTCAATCGTCTTCTTCAATGCTTTGTACACCTTTTTCGGAAGACGTTCCTGCATTACCCTGTCAGTAAATACATCTTCCCCGAAGATGTCAGCTACGTTAAAATACTCGCTCATAATCTTCTCCTCTTTTCCCTTTAATTTTGTCAAGCCAGGGTGCCGGCTGAAACTACTTTACATCAAGGCTACAGCTACCAGACTCCTCAATGATAAAGAATGCGCAAAAGGGCACGATGTCCCGCCGGAAGCTTTTGTGATACAGAAAACAAAGTTTCCCATATCATAAAACAGGGCATTCCATCAATATTCTGTGGAACGCCCTTGTCACCTGCTATTAAAATACTCTATCTGTCCCCTGTCTCTTATACACATCTGACGCTGCCGACGACTTAATAGGTGTAG
>CAMTFT010000439.1 GCA_947071365.1 uncultured bacterium
ATGTAGCTCCGTCTCGTGGGCTCGGAGATGTGTATAAGAGACAGATATAGTATGGGATGAAAAGGGGAGGATGATACATTTTCAGATAACTTTTTAGTGTATATTTCAGTAAAATCCGGCATATACTCATTTCGATGCAGAAAATATCGCAGAAACGGAGTGAGCTTATGTGGGGAATTTTAATTGCACTTTTATCCGGTGCATTGATGAGTGTTCAGGGAGTGTTTAATACAGAAGTGACAAAGCAGACGAGTTTGTGGGTATCGTCTGCTTTTGTGCAGTTTACAGCGTTGCTTGTCTGCCTTGGGGCGTGGCTGATCACGGACAGAACGAACATGATGACGCTGGCACAGGTGGAGCACAAATACATGCTGCTTTCCGGTGTGATCGGTGCGTTTATCACGGTAACGGTGGTAAAAGCGATGGGCTCCCTGGGGCCGGCCAGAGCGGCAATGTTGATCGTTGTTGCACAGCTTATTGTGGCGTATGTGATTGAGCTGCTGGGGCTGTTCGGTGTGGATAAGGAGCCGCTGGAATGGCGGAAAGTGATAGGAATGCTGATCTCCATTGTCGGAATCGTAATATTCAAATGGTAAAAACTGTTTGACGCGGCAGAGGAATGCTCTTATAATCAAGGTCAGCGGCAAGGGCCGCCTGATGGGAGGACAAAATTTGAAGTTTTACAGCCACAGAGCAAATCTGGATTTTCCGATATCGGTAAGTCCTATGGGAGAGATAAAGGGGTATCCGGTGCGCCCGGGCATGTTTGACATGAATGGCGCAACGGCGCTGCCCAGCGGTGTGAACTTTACGGTACACACACATTATGGGACATCGTGTGAGCTTTTGCTGTTCAAAAGAGGGGAGGATGAGCCTTACGCCGTCCTGCCGTTTCCGGAGGCGTACAAGATCGGAGATGTTTATTCGATGATCGTATTCGGCCTGAATATTGAGGAGTTCGAGTACGCATACCGCATTGACGGGCCGTATGATCCGAAAAAGGGAATGATGTTCGATAAGAAAAAGGTACTGCTGGACCCGTACGCAAGGGCGGTCACCGGGCAGAAGGTCTGGGGCGAAAAGCTGCAGAGCAATTACCATGCCAGAGTTGTGAAGGATGTGTTTGACTGGGGAGATATGCCGCAGTCAAAACGGGAAATGAGCGATCTGATCATTTATGAGCTTCACGTGCGCGGTTTTACGCAGCACCCTTCCTCCGGTGTGGAGCATAGGGGAACCTTTGCAGGACTGCAGGAAAAAATACCGTATCTGAAGAAGCTTGGTATCAATGCAGTAGAGCTGATGCCGATTTTTGAGTTCGACGAAACGATGAATGTAAGGGAAGTGAACGGCAACAGGCTTCTGGAATACTGGGGCTACAATACGGTGGGATTTTTTGCACCGAATACGAGTTACACGGCATCGAAGGAGCACAATCAGGAAGGAACGGAACTGAAGGAGCTGATCCGGGAGCTTCACAAGAACGGCATCGAGGTGATTCTCGATGTGGTGTTCAATCATACGGCGGAGGGAAATGACAGGGGTCCGACTTTCAGCTTTAAAGGATTTGACAACAAAATCTATTATATGCTGACCCCGGATGGAAATTATTACAATTTCAGCGGCTGCGGCAATACGCTGAACTGCAATCATCCGATCGTGCAGCAGATGATTCTGGAGTGTCTGCGGTACTGGACGGTCAGCTACCGCGTGGATGGATTCCGGTTTGACCTGGCGAGCATTCTGGGAAGAAATACGGACGGCTCCCCGATGAACAACCCGCCGCTTCTGAAAAGCCTGGCATACGATCCGGTGCTGGCAAATGTGAAGCTGATCGCGGAGGCATGGGATGCGGGAGGCATGTATCAGGTCGGAAGCTTTCCGGCAAGCCGCCGATGGGCGGAATGGAACGGCAGATACCGGGACGCGGTCCGCGGATTTTTGAAGGGAGACAACTGGGAAGCCTGGGGCGCGGCCTGGAGTATTTCCGGCTCCGGTGATCTGTACGGCGGTTATTCGTCGGATTATCAGGGCAGCTACGCCGGCTACAATTCCTGTGTGAATTTTCTGACGTGCCATGACGGCTTCACGATGTACGACCTTTATTCCTACAATGAAAAGCACAACTGGAACAACGGCTGGAACAATACGGACGGCAGTGACAACAACAGGAGCTGGAACTGCGGAGAGGAAGGAGAGACAGGTAATTATGAGGTCTTATCCCTTCGTTACCGCATGATACGAAACGCGTGCGCGGTGCTGATGTGCAGCAGAGGTACACCGATGTTCCTGGCGGGAGATGAGTTCGGAAATACCCAGTACGGCAACAACAACTGTTACTGCCAGGATAATGAGATCTCCTGGCTGGACTGGAACATGCTGGAGAAGAACAGAGAATTGTTTGAGTTCTTCCGCTTTATGATAGAGTACCGCCTTAAGCATCCGATCATCCGCAAAAAGCTGCCGGATGCGGTGTGCGGCATGGAACCCATCCATACCCACGACATCAATGCGGAAAAAACGTCGATTCCCGAAAATGCCAGAACCTTCGCTGTCAGCTTCGCAGGATACGATGCAGAAAAGGGCCGGGATGATCTGGTGTATGTGGCAGTCAATACGTATTGGGAGGATGTGAAGATCACGCTTCCGAGCCTGAAAACGAACGGTGCGTGGTCTGTCTCTTATACACATCTGACGCTGCCGACGACTTAATAGGTGTA
>CAMTFT010000440.1 GCA_947071365.1 uncultured bacterium
CTACACCTATTAAGTCGTCGGCAGCGTCAGATGTGTATAAGAGACAGCCGGTACTACCGCTGTCCAGAATTTTCTGACGGATAATGACGAAGTCCTGAAACAACATGGAATCTGTTTTCCCAGCTTCGGCCTGAAATATCCTGGCATCGGCTACCGGAGAAACGCACACTTTTTGATTGCCCCCTACACGGATGTTTCTGGAAAAAAGGACAAGCGCCGGCCCTGCCCGGAATACGATACTGTTCTGGATCAGGTCGCAGAACTCGGAAAAAAATATGACCGAATCCTTCTCAGTGATGAAGCAATCTGGATCGACTGCCAGAATCGCAGTGATTTCTGGCCCAAATTAAAAGAGGACTTCGAGAAAAGGAACCTGAATCTCCGTATTATCATGTATCTACGTCGGCAGGATGCCTACATCCAGTCCCTTTACTGCCAAAAAGTCAAAGCGGCTAAAACCATGCTTGACTTCTCAGATTATTTACAAAAGATACAGGATCAGAATTATCCGCTTGATTTTTCTGCCCGTATCGATATGCTCGCAGAGCTTTTCGGAAAAGAGAATCTGATCATCCGTGTCTATGAAAAAGGACAGTATCACGGTGAAGAACAGACTATTTTTTCTGATTTTCTCGATATTTTCGGGCTTTCGATGCACGATGGCTTTACGATCAGACAGGCAGTACATAACGTCACTTTAGATGGCAATTACCTGGAGATCAACCGGGTGCTAAATGGTCTGCCTGTTCCTCCCCGGGACACCAGAATTCTGAAAAAAAGCATCAGTGACGTCCAGGCAACGAATCCTTTTACGAAAAACATCGAAAAGCAAACGCTTTTTGCTCCCGATGAGCATACTGCCTTTTTAGAACAGTTCGATGATACCAACAGCCGTGTTGCACTGGATTATCTGAACCGTGAAGACAGCATTCTCTTTTATGATGCAGTGGAAAAACTTCCAGAGCATCAGGTAGACACAGAAACTCTGCTTCGTGATACGATCCTTGTCTATGGACAGGCTGTTCAGATGCTGGATCAGGAAAACCAGAAGCTGAAGAACGATATTCAAAAACTGAAGGGTGATCTTCAGAAGCTTCGTAATGATTTTCGGGAAGTGAGAGAAAATGTCCTTCTGTTCCGATTGAAACGAAAAATACGTCATATTATGGGAAAAGATAAATAACTATGCAAAAAAGACGATCCTCACACCTGATCAGAAGTATGCTGAAAATCGGCCTCATCGGCTTCGGCGGCGGCACATCACTGATCCCGGTCATCGAAAACGAAATCGTAACGCGCTCCGGCTTAATCACCGAGGAGGAGTATAACAAAAATGTCATGATTGCCAGCATCACCCCCGGAGCGCTTCCGGTGGAGATCGCGGCGGGCATTGGCCTGAAAACGGGAAGCAGCCGGGGAACGGTCGCCGCGGCCTCTGCCATGGCATTTCCGGGCGCTGCCCTGACGCTTCTTTTGCTGGTGCTTTTCTCCGGCATGAATGAATATCTGCGGTCACAGATCGGCTTCATATCCGCGGGAATCTCTGTTTTTATTATTCTCATTCTCATGAAATATGTGATTGAGACTGTGAAGCAGGCCAGGAACCGCCGGGAAAAAATGCTCTGTCTTTTTGTCCTTCTGGCAGTATTCATTCTTTCCGGAGAAAAAAATGTATATCAGCTTCTCGGGTTATCTTTGACACCTGTTTTTTCCGTGTCAGCCCCACGTATTCTAGCCGCTGCCTTTTTTATCATCCTTTTCACGAAGGGACAGTTACGCCGGATGAAAAGGAGTATTCCGGCTCTTTTTCTGGCGTTATGCTACTTTCTGTGTAGCGGGCGATCCCATATCCTTCCGGCCAGTATAGAGCCCTTCCTTTTGGGGCTTATGCTGATCCTGGCAGTAATTGGGCTTGTTCAGTCAATTTCTGAAACGGGATACAAAAAATCCTTTCCGCTCAGGCAGTCCACCAGCGCTCTGCTTGGCTGGCTCCTGTTCGCACTGCTTTTATCGCTGCCCGCAATGTTCCTCACCCGGAAAGTATTTTTTCTGCTTGGAACGGGTTTTCTCTCCTCCGTCATGTCCTTTGGAGGTGGTGATGCATATCTTTCCATCGCACAGGGATTGTTCGTAGATAACGAGGTGATCAGCCATACGGATTTTTACGGAAATATCGTAACGGTAGCCAATGCGCTGCCAGGCTCTATCCTGTGCAAAGTACTGACCGGAATAGGATATACAATGGGGTACGAAATCAATCACTCCGTAATAGAAGGGATATTTATGGCCATCAGCGGATTTGGATGCAGCGTTGCATCCTCCGGAGTGATCTACACCGTTGTCTGGGCCATTTATGAAAAGTATGAGGATCTGCAGGTCTTTCATCTTCTGAAGCGGTTTGTCCGGCCGATCATCTCCGGACTGCTTCTGAATGTGGCTATCTCTTTGTATCTGTCTGGTATCCGGCCGCAATTTGAAAGAGAGGCACCAGCAGTCATCACCGTTCTCGTGACACTTCTGCTGTTTGCAGGAAATCTGAGGCTGTTGCTGCCGAAGAAATGATGGCGTACTTGGAGTATTCAGAAAGTTTAGAGTAACGTGAAAAACAGAAGGCAGGGACGGAACTTGAAATCATATAAATATAACAGAGGATGATGTGCCTGTCTCTTATACACATCTGACGCTGCCGACGACTTAATAGGTGTA
>CAMTFT010000441.1 GCA_947071365.1 uncultured bacterium
ATGTAGCTCCGTCTCGTGGGCTCGGAGATGTGTATAAGAGACAGTTTGAAAACAGAGAAAATATGGTAGAATAAAAAAGAAATTATCTGGAACTGATTACATGAAATTTTATAATACAATAGAGGGAGGAAGAAAAATGATTCAGGATAGTATTGCAAAGCTGGTTCAGTATGGTCTGGAGACAGGTCTGATCAGGCACGAGGATGCAGTGTACACGGCAAATAAAGTGCTGGAGCTTCTGCACATTGACGCTCTGGACGAGGCTGCGGAATCAGCAGTCGTTTCGTATGAGCCGGGAAATGAAAGCCTGATCGCAGAGCTGCCGCAGATATTAGGGGATATCTGTGATTACGCATATGAAAACGGGATTTTGGAAGAGAATACGGTGGGATACCGGGATTTGTTCGACACAAAGGTGATGAGCCTTCTCGTGGACCGACCCTCCAACATCATCCGCCATTTCCAGGAGCTCTATCAGGAGGATCCGAAAAAAGCCACGGATTATTATTACAAATTCAGTCAGGACACCGATTATATCCGGCGCTACCGGATCGCCCGTGACCGCAAATGGGTATCGCCAACGGAGTACGGAGACCTCGATATCACCATCAATCTGTCCAAGCCGGAGAAAGACCCGAAGGCGATAGCGGCAGCAAAGCTGGCAAAGCAGACCTCCTATCCGAAGTGCCTGCTCTGTATGGAAAATGAAGGATATGCAGGAAGGCTGAACCATCCGGCACGCCAGAACCATCGTATCATTCCTGTGACGATCAACGGCAGTCGGTGGGGATTCCAGTATTCCCCGTACGTATATTACAATGAGCACTGTATCGTATTCAATTCTCAGCATGTTCCGATGAAAATCGAGCGCGCGACCTTCGGAAAGCTGCTGGATTTCGTAAAACAGTTCCCGCACTACTTTGTAGGCTCCAATGCGGACCTTCCTATCGTGGGCGGTTCCATTTTAAGCCACGACCATTTCCAGGGCGGATGCTATGAGTTTGCCATGGCAAAGGCTCCGGTGGAGAAGAAGGTTACTTTTGCAGGATTTGAAGACGTGGAGGCCGGTATCGTAAAATGGCCGATGTCTGTCATCCGTATCAGCAGTGAGGACACGAACCGCCTGATCGAGCTGGCGGACAGGATACTTCTGTTATGGCGCGGATACACCGACGAGGCTGCGTTTATTTTTGCAGAGACGGACGGCGAACCGCACAATACCATCACGCCGATTGCAAGAAAGCGCGGCGACAAGTTTGAGCTGGATCTGGTGCTGCGCAACAACATCACCACAAAGGAGCATCCGCTGGGGGTTTACCATCCCCATGCAGAGCTGCACCACATCAAGAAGGAGAATATCGGACTGATCGAGGTTATGGGTCTTGCCGTTCTCCCGGCCAGACTGAAGGACGAGCTGGAGCATCTGAAGACGGCAATGCTGGAGGACCGGGATATCTCCGGTGACGAGGAGCTTGGCAAGCATGCGGACTGGGTAGAAGAGCTGAAGGAAAAATACGGTTCCTTCCAGGCTGATACGATCGACAAGGTGGTTCAGGATGAGGTGGGCCTTGTATTCAGCAAGGTGCTGGAGCATGCAGGCGTTTACAAACGCACCGAAGAGGGACAGGCTGCATTTATGCGGTTCATCGCATCGGTTCATTGATGGAGATGTTGTCTGGATTTGGGCAGATGGATGCGGAAGGCAGTGGAGATTTTAATCCTCGCGGCAACGGTCAGATATTCATGCCAGTATATCTGCCTGGTTTGTTGCTAGCGGAAGCATAAAATTTATAGAAAATACAGGGGGACATATGAGAAAAAATATACTTGCGCCGTCAATCTTATCGGCGGATTTTAAACATCTGGAGCAAGATATCCGGGAAACGGTAAGTGCCGGAGCAGAATATCTTCATATTGATGTAATGGATGGAATGTTCGTGCCGAGCATATCCTTTGGAATGCCGGTGATCCAGTCCATTCGAAGCGCAACGGACTGCTTTTTCGATGTGCATCTGATGATCGAGCAGCCGGAGCGGTACATTGAGACCTTCGTAAAATGCGGGGCAGATTCTATTACGGTTCATGCAGAGGCGACAAAGCACCTTCACAGGGTAGTTCAGCAGATCAAAGGCTGCGGCGTGAAGGCAGGTGTGGCGCTGAATCCGGCTACACCGCTGTCAGCGCTGGATTACGTGATCGAGGATGTTGACATGGTACTGATCATGACGGTCAATCCGGGATTTGGGGGACAGAAGTATATCCCGCAGATGACGGAGAAGATCCGCACGCTTCGCCAGAGGCTGATGCAGATGGGACTGGAGACAGATATACAGGTGGACGGCGGCATCAAGACGGATACGATCCGCGAGGTGCTTGGCGCGGGCGCCAATGTATGTGTGGCGGGTTCAGCGGTGTTCGGAGAAAAGATTGCGGAGAAGACGGTGGCGTTTCTGGACATTATGAAAGAGTACAAAGAGTGGTAAAATAAGGCGCTTTCGGAGGTATGCCCGGAAAGCGCCGGCATAAGATAAAGACACGTAATCCGGAGTCTGATACAGTGTAAAACTGATCGGCTCCGGATTTTTTTGTGCCATAGGGGGAACCGGTGACACAAAACGTTCCGCGAGGATGTGCTGTTACACATGCCTGTCTCTTATACACATCTGACGCTGCCGACGACTTAATAGGTGTAG
>CAMTFT010000442.1 GCA_947071365.1 uncultured bacterium
TTGAGGCAGAGGCTACTGTCTCCACCGACAACACGGCAGCAGGAAAGACCGCTGGCGAAGAAATGATCAAAGCTCTGGAAGAAAAGGGCGTAACAGAAGGAAAGATCGGTATCATCAATGTTAACGCAGCTACGAACTCCACCGTATGCCGTGAGGAAGGCTTCCGCGAGGCATTTGAGGGAACAGCTTACGAACTGATGGAAACACAGTACGGCGAAGGCGATGCAGCGAAATCTCAGAGTATCGCAGAAAACTACATTACACAGGGCGTTGTTGGTATCTTCGGATGTAATGAAGGTTCCACCACAGGCGCAGGCAATGCAATCAAGGCTTCCGGCAATGCAGATATCATTGGCGTAGGATTTGATAAATCTGATGCGATCCTGAACCTGATCGATGATGGATATCTTCTGTGCACAATGGCTCAGAATCCGGACGTTATGGGTGCGGAAGGCGTTAAGGCAGCAGTTGCGGCAATTAACGGAGAAGAGCTTGGCGGAGAAGTTACTGATACAGGCGTATCTGTAATCACAAAAGAATAAATCATTTATAGAAGTGATGGAAAACAGGAGACCGCCGGGCATCTGACCGGCGGTTTCTTGAATTCAGAACAAAAATATGTTACGCTTACCTGCAAAGGACATCCAGATGCAGCGTTGAGCGGAAAGTGGAGATTTGAATGATAAAAGTAGTAATTGCAGATGATGAAGAACGTATCTGTCAGTTGATCCGGGCTTTGATCGACTGGGAGGCGATGGGGCTGGAGCTTGCCGGATTTGCACATAATGGGCTGGAAGCGGCAGAGCTGGCAGAAAAGCTGAAGCCGGACATTCTGATCACTGATATTCGAATGCCCGGTATCAGCGGCGTGGAGCTGATCCAGCGCCTGAAAGAAAAAAACAGCGATCTGGAGATTATTGTGATCAGCGGTTATGCGCACTTTGAATATGCACAGCAGGCCATAAAATACGGAGTGGGAGATTACCTGCTGAAGCCGGTAAGCAAAGCGGAGCTCACAGCAACGCTGGAAAAGCTCAGGCAGAGAATCTGTAACAGAAGAGAGGATGAGCAGGATAAAGAGGAGCTGCGCAGAAAGGCGGAAAAGGATGTACGCCGTATGCGGAGCGGTCTTCTTCAGGCGCTTCTGGATCAGACGGATCTGCCCCTTTCCATAGAGGTGTTGAGGGAGAATTATTATCTGCAGGTGAGCCCGGGAATCTTTCAGGCATTCTGGCTGAAGATGGACTGCGCGCAGGATTCCCTCAGCGATTCATCGGCTCTGGCACTGATGGAAAAAGCGCAGAGTGTGCTGGAGAGAGGGCTGAAATCGAAATGCTTTGAAATGGTCTCCGCTGTAAAGGAATTTTCCTGTGTCGGCATCATGAATTATGCGCGCGGACGACAGGAGGAAATACGGAAGATATTAAAGGGCTGTCTAAGCCAGATGGAGCTGCAGCGTGGACTGTTTGATCCCGTCAGCTTTTCCATGTCCGCGGGAGGCGCGTTTGAGAGCCCGGAGCTGCTTCAGGAATCAATGAAGGAGGCCTCCGTGCTGATCCAGGACAGGATCGTGAAGGGAACCGGAAGACTTCTGGAGCAGCGGGGAACGCTCTATGCGGCACGGGAGAACATGGCCCGGGAAAAGTATCTGCGGGAAATTGCGAATGCGGTGGAAGCGCTGAGTACGGATCAGGCGGAGCAGGCAGTCAAGCATCTGCTGGATGAGGTGCGCCGGATGAGAGATGTCCGGGGCAGGGAAATATTTGAGCTGGTTGATTCGGCGGCCGAAATTTTCTCAGCGTGTACGCAGATGCCGGAGAGAGCAAAGCGGCTGGCCGAATTCAGGAGACGGTATGAGCAGTGCAGCAGCACGGAGGAATTGTTCCGGTGCCTGGGCGGTTTCCAGAATGAGTATATTGAGGAATGCAGGGCACAGAGAGAGAATGACGCTGTCCGTCCGGTGCGGAAGGCAAAGCAGTATATTCAGAATCATTACAGCGAGCCGATCACGCTGGAGGAAGTCAGCGAAATAGTAGGGCTGAGCTCCGCTTACTTCAGTGTTCTGTTTAAGAAGACGGAGGGAGAGGGCTTTGCAAAATACCTGATCAATGTGCGGATGGAGCAGGCAAAGATCCTGCTGAGGGAATCAAACATTTCTGTAGCCGATATCTGCCGCCAGGTAGGGTACAATGATCTGAAGCATTTTACGCATACGTTTGAAAAGGCGGTTGGTGTCAGGCCGGCCACGTACCGGAAACTGTATGGATAAGAGGATGCAGCTATGAAAAAGACGCATAAACTGAAGTATATTTCAAACCGCGTGATGTGCTTTATACTGGCCGGGACGGCTGTTTCACTGATCTGGGCCGTGGTGCTTTTTGTGCTGGCCGGTCAGGGTCTTATTCCGATCTGGCCCGCCATAGCGCTGAGTGCAGGAATCATGCTGTATCTGCTGGCCGGGTGGATCTGGCTCGTACGTCCTTATCGGGATCAGGAAAAAATAATCGATAGATTTCTGGACGGGTATCTGTCCTTTGACGGGATCGATTACGATGCGGCAAGCCTGACGCCGTCCATGTGTTCTTTGATGGAACTGGTTGACCGGATCGTGCGTTCGCCGCAGACGATGGATCTGAATAAACGGCAGGCGCAGTATCTGGCGCTGCAGAATCAGATCAATCCGCATTTTCT
>CAMTFT010000443.1 GCA_947071365.1 uncultured bacterium
AGATGTAGCTCCGTCTCGTGGGCTCGGAGATGTGTATAAGAGACAGATTCCCACCTGTGCAAAGGCTTCATTTTCCCCTTACGCCAGCAGACATTATCTTCACGCCTCATCTGCTTTTCCTCTTACGCCAGCAGCCGATACCTGCACAGGCACGCCAGTATCTCCTGCTTGCGCACCATGGCTGCCGCCCCTGCTCCGTAATTCTTCGGCGTCATCGATAAAATACCTTCCTTTTCCAGCTTCCGCGTCGCTTCTTCCGCAAGATAAGCGGCCGTCTTTTTGCCGTCAGCCATTTTTTCCAGCACGTACTGCAGGATATAGGCCAGCGCCGCGGTCTGGCTCTCATCTACGATCTGCTCCAGATACCGGAGATCTATCTCATTTTTATCGAGGCTGATCGTATCCCAGCCATGTACCCGGGCTTTCTCGATCCTCCTGCGAGATACCGGCTTTTTGACCCAGGTCTTTTTCTCTGTTTTTTCCTCCGTCAGAGATACTGCAAGCTCCTTCGCCCGGGCCGTCACATCCTTCGTCACATAGCAGTCCATTTGCAGCACCGTATCAGCCACCGTCAGAAAATCTCCGGAGCTTCCGGCTACCAGCACTGTGGAAATTCCAAGGTCGCGGTACAGGCTTCTGACCTTTCGTATAAACGGGGTGATCGGTTCCTTCTCATCTGAGACAAGCTTTGCCATGCGCTCATCACGGATCATGAAATTCGTTGCAGATGTATCCTCATCGATCAGAAGCACACTGCTGCCGCTTGCCAGCGCCTCCACCGCATTTGCCGCCTGAGACGTACTGCCGCTGGCATTTTCCGTGGAAAATCCGGTCGTGTCAGCCTTTGTCGGCAGATTTGTGATAAACATGGAAATGTCCGTCTGATGGATACAGCGGCCTTCTTCCGCCCGCAGCTTAAAAGCACCCGCGTCCGTAATCACAAATTCCCGGCCATCACCGGCGATATGGTTGTACACACCTCGTTCCAGCGCTTTCAAAAGCGTTGATTTTCCGTGGAAACCACCGCCCACGATAACGGTAATGCCTCTGCGGATCCCCATGCCGCGAAGCGCACCACGATGTGGAAGCTGCATAGTCACCGCCAGGCTTTCCGGGCTTTCAAAAACCACAGCATTTTTCATCGGCTTCTGGGACACGCCGCTCTCCCGCGGCAGTACCGAACCATCCGCCACGAAAGCCACAAGCCCATGACGGACCAGCTCATCCCGGATGAACTGCTGGTCATCCGCCAGGAATACGGCATCCTGCAACTCTTTTTGCAGAGGCTTCTGACCACCGCTCCCTCCATATATCTGCTGCTTCTGGCCGCCATTCCTTCCGTATGGCTGCATTCTCTGACCGTCAAATGCTGCCGCAGCAGTCGTCCTTCCCGTCGCAGCAGCAATCGTCCTTCCCGCAGAAAACGTCCGCTCCGCCACCTCCGGCAGAAGATCAAACAGAATCGCCTCCAACGCACCGGCAGCAATCGTCCGCCCGAAGGCCGGAAATCCCACCTCGATCCTCGCCTCAATAAAATCAGAAGAGACATGCATCGCCGTCCGCTCCAGAATCTCCTGACACGTGCGGCACGCTGTCACGAGACCGCTCTTTCCCGAGCCCTTCCGCTCCCGGTCTGTGCAGGCCCGCAGATTGCGGTGCAGTCTCCGCAGCAGAGCGTCCTCCACAGCGATCCTTCGATGTTTCTTTTCTATGTATTCTGCCCGAATGATATTTCTGTTGTAATATACAATGCGCACCCGGGACGGCGTTGCAAACGGGTCTCCCTGCACATGGTCAATGCAGAGACGATATGTACCAAAATCATACTCTCCCTCCAGTACCTTGTACGCTTTATATCCTTTGTGGTCGATCTGCCGAAGCTGATTTTTCAATTCCTGTCTTGTCCTCATAATATTCCCCTCTTTAAACTGCATTCTTGAATACCTTCGTAATATAATTCCAGTTGGAATTCTTTACAGAAATCACAAAGGTATCCTTCACTTCATTGTTTGCGATGTAGACTTCGCCCACGTCCTGATAATAACCCAAATACCCGAGATGCACCAGCAGGGTCAGGACATCGTCCTTTGAGGTAAAACTGGACATGTCGTTCTGGAAGGACAGCGTATCAATATTCGCACGTCTCCCGGCCAGCAGGTCAATGATCACGTCCTTCAAACCGTCATAATTCAGATCGATATAGGCTTTCAGCGCTTCGTAAGTCTCTGTCTGGGACCAGTAATTTGCAAAATCCCGGTTGCCGATGGACGCTGTTACAGACCTCGGAGAATACGTTGAGACGCCGTTTCTCATATGATAGCCGTCATACCATTCTTTCATCCGGGCAAAGTCAATCTCATATTTTTCGCAGAGGTCCTCTACCTCCTGCTCCGTGAAGCCCATATATTCTGAAAAATCCTTAGCATCCAGCATGGAAATCTCATCGAACATATTCAAGGCGCTGTGTGTCCCGTACTTTTTGATCGGCAGAATGCCGGTCATATAAGCAAGTTCCACGTAAGGCTGCTCCTTCAGCAAAAGCCGCAGATAATCGAGATACCCTTTCTGAGCCTCCTTATCATTTTTGAACTCACGGAAGATGCAGTCCCACTCGTCTATCACAAAAATAAAGGACACCTTACACCTGTCTCTTATACACATCTCCGAGCCCACGAGACGGAGCTACATC
>CAMTFT010000444.1 GCA_947071365.1 uncultured bacterium
GGTTATCGGCAAATTTTTTACCTTCTGCCTTGAAAAGGGTGAAAAGGGTGGAAAAAAGCTTCAGGCAACCGCCGGACGCGGTCTCTTCGTCGCTTTGATGCTGTTCGTCGGCATCCCGCTGCCGGGTACAGGAGCCTGGACGGGCACATTGGCCGCCAGCCTGCTTGACATGGACTTTAAGTCCAGTATCATCGCCGTCATGCTGGGCGTCATTTTGGCCGGAATTATCATGGGAGCTGCAAGTGCCGGACTGTTCGGAGCCCTCGGAGCAATATTCAGCTAAGTTACCGTGAAAAGTAACTTAGCGAAAAGCGCTATCTGATTATCATGCTTGCAGACAGTATTTAATATCGGACATCATAGAAAAAGGAACACGATATGCAAAAGAATAATATAACTTTAATTGGAATGCCCGGAGCCGGAAAAAGCACGGTGGGAATCGTGCTGGCTAAGGTTCTGGGGTATGATTTTATTGATTCAGATCTTTTGATTCAGAAATCAGAGGGGAAGCTTCTCTGGGAAATCATGCGCGACTCGGGAAATGAAGAATTCCGCCAGATTGAGGAACGCATAAACAGCCAGATTCAGGCGGATCGCTCCGTCATCGCCACTGGTGGCAGCGTCGTATACGGCCCGAAGGCCATGGAACATCTGCGCGCCATCAGTACTGTTGTCTACCTGAAAGTAAGCTGCGCCACGCTGGAAAAACGGCTCGGCGACCTGTCAAAGCGCGGAGTCGTTTTTGAACAAGGCCAGACTCTTCTTGATCTGTACAAGGAGCGCGTACCGCTTTACGAAAAATACGCGCACATCACAGTCAATGTAAGCCATAAAACAGTGCAAAATTCAGTCGCCGCCATTGAAGCAGCCCTGAAAAAAGTATAGTGGGCCGATCTCATTTTGGTTAAAGGCAGCATCTGTTATACTGCATCCGGCTCACTTCCAAGTTTTCTGTACACGGTAACGTACATCGTTCCAAAGCACGCCAAGCCACCGATCACATTGGAAATCGGCTCCGCCAGGAAAATACCTGCCACAGGATCTGCCATGAAACGCGGCAGCAAAAGCGTAAGCGGCAAAACGATGACCACCTTACGGAACAGCGAGAAAAATACTGCCCTTTTTGACTTGCCCAGCGCAACAAAAACAGACTGCCCCGCAAACTGAAATACCATAAATACAAAGCCTGCAAAATACAGATGCAAAGACCGGATTCCCGTCTCTATCATCTCGCGGTTTCCTGTAAACAGCGCAAGAAACGGCTTCGGAAACAGCATGAGCGCGGACCACGCAACTACCGTGTATGCAGCCCCCACCACTGCCATGAAACGGATTCCCCTGCGGATCCGTTCGTATTTTTTTGCCCCGTAATTGAAGCCAAGTACCGGCTGTGAGCCGCTAGTAATCCCCTGCACCGGCATACTGAGTATTTCCCTCACCGAATTCAGGATCGTCATAATTCCAATATACAGATCACCGCCATAAATGCTCAGCATCGCATTGCAGGCAATCTGCGCCACGCAGTTCGTTGCCTGCATGATAAAGCCAGACATTCCCAGTGCGGTAATATCACCAACCAGCCGCCAGTCCAGAGAAAAATACTTTCTTTTCAGGCGCAGAATCGCCTTTTTCCCCGTCAGAAATTTCAGAACCCATACGGCCGATATAAACTGCGCAAACACAGTGGCGATCGCAGCTCCCTCTATTCCCATCCCCAGCCCGAAAATCAGAACGGGGTCCAGGATCAGGTTTATGACTGCGCCCAGAAGCGTCGTACACATAGCTATCCTCGGGAAGCCCTGGGAGGTTATGAAGTTGTTCATGCCATTTCCCAGCATAAAAAACACGGTTCCCAGCAGGTAGATCATCAAATATGTATTCGCATACGGATACGTCGCATCGCTGGCTCCCAGCATATACAGCACAGGCCGTTTCAACACATAACACAACAGCATCAGCAAAAAGGAACTTCCGAACAGCAAAACGGCAGAATTACCCATGATCCGCTCTGCCTCATCCGTTCTTCCCTCTCCTCTTCTGATGGAACACAGTGGCGCTCCTCCCATACCGAAGAGATTCGTGAAAGCGCTGATCAGCGACACAATAGGAAACACCAGGCCAATTCCCGTCAGGGCAAGGCCGTTTGCTCCGGGCAGATGCCCGATATAGATCCTGTCCACTACATTATAAAGAAGCTGAAGCACCTGCGCGATCATAAGCGGAACCGCCTGCATCATGATATGATGGCTCACACTCCCCTTCGAAAAGTCATGCTCCGCCTCTGCTTTTTCCTTCAGCTTTTCCTGTTCTGTTTCTTCATCTGCAACCTCATAACTCATATTTTTTCTTTCCCTCAAAAAATCACTTTCTTCCATTGGTATTTTTTCATGTCCACTCTGCCGTCCCTGAACTCTACGCCCTCCGCCTGTAAAAGCTCTATCTGGCGGTTGCCTCCGCCAAACGCAAAGGCACTCGACACCTCGCCAAAGCGGTTCACAACGCGATAACACGGAATCCTGCCGGGATCCGGGTTAACGTGTAAAGCGTATCCCACCACCCGGGACAGCCTTTTGTTCCCGGCCAGAGCCGCCACCTGCCCGTACGTAGCCACTTTACCGTACGGAATCTGACATACAATATCTGTCTCTTATACACATCTGACGCTGCCGACGACTTAATAGGTGTA
>CAMTFT010000445.1 GCA_947071365.1 uncultured bacterium
AGATGTAGCTCCGTCTCGTGGGCTCGGAGATGTGTATAAGAGACAGATCCCACACCGTCAAAAAGCAGCGGCCGTCGCCGCTTATCACCCGGATACCCGCGAGATCCTCCAGACGGTAATCTGTCTTTCCGATCGGGGCCTCCGCCTGATAGGCCCACTCTTCCGCGATCTCCCTGCCTGAACGTATCGTCCCCATCGGCACACCCAGCAGATACCCTTCCGTTCTCACAAACCCGTATACCTGCATTGGCGGCTCTGGCAGCGCCTCCGTTATCAGCCGAAACAGGATCCTCCACATTCCGTTTCGCAGCTCGACCTTCGCAAATCCTGCATTTTTCTGTTTCTTTCCATCTATGTACTCATAAAAATAAGCAATAAAGCGTCTGTATTCCGGCACCGGCATTCACATCCTTTCCTATTCAAGATATTTTATGCCGGCAACGGATAAAAAATGACTTTTCTATCTCGGAATTCCAAACCAGAATTCCACGCCGTTCTCTTTATTTTCTGCTCCGCAGACACCGCCGTGCTGCGCCACAATACTCTTAACAATATACAGCCCCAATCCGGTGCCCTGCACTCCGCTTCCGCTGCTGATCGCATTGCCCTGATAAAAGCTGTCCCATATTTTGCTCATGTCCTTTTCTTCGATCTGCTGCCCGTCATTGTAGACAGAGTAGATCATATATTCGCCGTTTTCCATCACAGACACCTTCACGCGGCTTTTCTCCGGCGCATACCGGAAGGCGTTCATCAGATAATTGTTCATCGCCCGGCGGATGTTCTCTTCGTTGCCCTGTACCTCAAATAATCCGTCCGCGGTCAGCTCTGCCTGGATCTGTTTTTTCGCAAACAGCGTCTGAAAATCCTTCAGCACATTTTGGGCGATATCTCCCAGCGAAATGCGCTGCATCGGCACATCCTCCAGTCCCTGCTCTACAGAAAATATCTGAAGCATGCTGTTAATCATATCGCTCATACGCTGAATCTCTTCCATAACAGAGGCACAGTATTCTTCCCGCTTCTGCGCATCACTGATCATCGGCAGAAATTCCACCTGCCCGGAAATGATAGCCAGCGGAGTTTTCAGCTCATGAGATACATTGTTGACGAACCGTTTCCGGTGCTGTTCCAGTTCTGCCCGACGCACGTTGTCCTGCTGCAGAAGATAGTTGAACGTTTCCAGATCCTGAATATAATTCTGTATCTGCTGCGACATCATATTGATGCTGTCGCCCAGCTCATTTAACTCCCTGTACTTTGATGTTGCTTCTACACCTTCGGAAAAATCCTTGTTCGCTATCTTTCTCGCTATCCTGGCCGCCTCTTCCACCGGTTTCCCGATTCCTCTGGACAAAGTGCGTACTGATATCGCGCCGAAAATCAAAAATGCAGCGATCACCAGCAGAAGCACCCTCTGAGCATACACTGTGCTCCTGTTGATCAGCGACGTAGACTCTGTGATGATAATATAATACGTCATCCCCTCCCAGACATGCTTTCCCCGCAAAATCACACGGCCGCCGAGTCCATTCTGTTCATACACCGCTTCCGGGTTCTCAGAGTATCTCTGCATTTTCTGGTGATTCGCTTCGGGATTGGAAGTGTTGTCTTTTGCCAGCGCTGTCTTATTGGTGGCATATAGAAGCTCAAAGCTTTCATCCCGGATCCGGAACCTCAGATTGTCATTCTCGTATCGTTCCAGCAACCCGGGAGAAAGCTCTTCCCACTCATCTTCTCCCGCCTCATCTTTCAGCCTGTTTTCATCCCTGCAAAGCTCCGGAATATCCTCCTGCAAAAGCAGCTCATATACCTCCTCCAGCACCTTACACTGTTCTGAAATATAAAGCGCTCTCGTCCCATACGCATAGAGAATCCCCACGCCGCCAGATACGAGCGTCAGCAAAAGCACTATCTGTACAAACAAACGCCGGCTAATTGTACTCATCATCTTTTACCTCAAAACGATACCCTGTTCCGTAAATCGTATCAATATACCGCCCTGCCGTTCCCAGCTTCAGCCGGAGCTGCTTGATGATCGTATCAACGGAACGGTCTGTCCCATTATAATCGATCCCCCATATCTCATCCAGAAGACGGTCTCTGGACAGTACGATTTTTTCATTCGTTGCCAGGAAATTCAATACTTCATACTCCCGGGGCGTCAAAATAAGAAGCTCGCCATTCAGGAATACCTTATGCGCTTTCCGGTCAACCGAAAGGATCCCATACGTCTTTCTCCTGCTCCCGCCAATAGCCCTCCGCAAAAGCGCCTCTATATGCGCCTTTAGTACGGAAAGCAGGAACGGCTTCACCAGATAATCATCCGCTCCCAGAGAAAATCCCCGCAACTGATCCTCCTCACTGCATCTGGCAGTCAGAATAATGACCGGTACGTCCGATTTTTCCCTGATTTTTTCCAGTACATCAAAGCCATTCACTGATGGCAGCATAATATCCAGCAAAATCAAATGCGGCCATTCATTCTCACTGGCCCCAAACAGTTCCAGCGCCCATGCGCCGTCCCGCGCCGATAACGTCTCATATCCATTCATTTCAAGATAATCCTGTATCGTGCTGCGCAGTTTATCCTCATCCTCCACGATCAGTATCCGAACCTTCTCGTGGTCTGTCTTGTTTCTGTCTCTTATACACATCTGACGCTGCCGACGACTTAATAGGTGT
>CAMTFT010000446.1 GCA_947071365.1 uncultured bacterium
AGGCAACGGACTCTGACTCCGTCATTTCAAGGTTCGAATCCTTGTAGCCCTGCTTGGACCACTCAGATTGAGTGGTCTTTTTTTGCGTTTAGGAAAACATGTGACAGGCGTGTGATTTTGCGGAGACTTTAGCAGGATTACAGTGGAGATATATCCGGAACCGTAGTATAATTATCCTACTAACAGGAAAGGTGAGATTGCTTTGTCTATAGGGAAAAAATTTCTGCTGGCCTGCTCCCTGATTTTGCTGGTCAGTATTCCATTGACAGGTGGTATGCTGAATACGATGTATTACCGTACCCTTTTGAATTCCACAGGGGGATATACTTCTGTGCTGGTGGAGCAGATCGCGGTGAATTTGAATACGAGAACGAGAGAATATGAGGACAGCATCTACAATACAGTACAGCAGTGGAGGCTGTTTGATGACTACTTTAACAATCAAAACAGTACAGACTACCACAACCGGGGGATGATGTCCAGCTTTGTGAATACAAGAAATACTACGAAATCTTTTGTGCTGGATATGTATGTGCTGGATCAGAAGGAAGAATTGTATTATTACAATTATGCTTCCCAGAGCTTCCGGGGCGGACTGGCTTCTGTAGAGGACAGGATACGGGGACAGGAGGCAGATCTTCCCGGCGGCGCCAGGGCTATCTGGTTTACAGTTCCAGAGGACGATCGGGCGGTTTATCTCATGCGCTGTTTTTATGATGTGACCACCCTTCAGTATGAAGGAATCGTGGCGGTGGGAATTGAACGTTCTCTGATCGAACGGCAGTTTGAAATGCTGGAATCCAGTCAAAACGGCCGTTTGCTGATCGTGGGAGAGAATGATAAGGTGGTGTTTGGCGGAGAAGAAGGACTGCCGGATTTAGGAGAACTGCTGGCCCTGGGAGAGAGGGTTTCTTCTGAGGGAGAGCTGATGGAGATCGGCAGAGACCGCTTTCTGTTTCAGTGCAAGTACAGTGAGGACGGAAAATGGAAGGTAATGTATCTGATTACGGATGAGGAATTGATGGGGCAGGCCCAGCAGGTGAAGAGCGTGATAGTGACTGTCTGCATCGTGTCCATGTTGGCTGCACTGATCTTTGCAACACTGATCTCGCGGGAAATCACAAAGGAGATCCGGTATCTGATCGATCACATGCAGCAGATGAAGGAGGGAAAATGGCAGAAGATCGAGCCACCCTTCCCCCGGGATGAGATCGGGGATATTACCATGACGTATAATCAGATGGTGGAGGATTTGCAGGAAGCGGTAAAGCAACTGGCGGATCAGATGATGCGAACGGAGCGGGCCCAGTACCAGGCGCTGCAGGCGGAATTTATGGAGCTGCAGGCCATGGTGAATCCCCATTTTATTTACAACGCAATGGAATCCATTAATGCCAGGGCAAAGCTGGCCGGTCAGGAGGAGATCTCCATGCTCTGTACCAGACTGGGAAGACTGATGCGGGCGGCGATCCGGCCGAAGATGGAACTGATTCCTCTGGAGATGGAGCTGGAATATGTGGAGGCTTACCTGAATATACAGAAATCCATGATGAAGGATCGACTGGAAGTCTTTTATGATTTTGATGAAAGCCCCGAGGGCTATCGGATCCCTGCGCTGCTGCTGCAGCCCCTGGTGGAGAATGCGGTGGTACACGGTGTGGAAAACATGAAGGAGGGGGCCGTTATTGTGGTGGAGGTTTCCAGGGAAACGCATTTTGACCGGGAATGCCTGGTGATCCGTATTTCCGATAATGGTGCGGGAATGGATGAGGAGACGCTTTCCGGCCTCTTTCATCAGTCGGGCGAGGAGAAAAAATTCCATTATGGGGTTCAGAGTGTGGTAAGGCGGATTCAGATCTGCTGCGGAGAGCCCTACGGTGTTTTTGCGGACAGCCATCCTGGGGAAGGCACCACGTTTACTGTAATTTTGCCTGGGGACAGTCAGGAAAATTACCCCATATTGAGAAAGGAGAAGTATGAAAATGAAGCAGGTGGTGTTGATTGATGATAATCCTCTGATTTTAGCATCATTGGAGCGGACGATCGATTGGGAAGGGCTGGACTGCTGTGTGGCGGGGGTGTTTCCACGTGCGGAGGAGGGGAGGCTTTTCTGCCTGAAGGAGCCAGTGGATCTGGTGATTACTGATATTAAGATGCCGGGTATTACAGGGCTGGAGATCTTAGAAGAACTGAACAGAAAGAAGCCGGAAATAAAGGGGATCGTGATTACCGGGTTTAATGAATTTGAATATGCCAGAAATGCGCTGCGCCTTGGTGTGGTGGATTTGATTTTAAAACCGATAGACAATGAAGAGCTGACGGACGCAATAAAACGGGCCCTGGGAATGAAGAATCAGGGAAGCCAGATCGAACAGAACATCCAGGAGCAGGAAAAACATTTTCCGGGCATTGATCCGGAAAAGCAGGATAACAGTTCGGTGCGCCGGGCGCTGTTGTTCATGCAGGAAAATCTGGATAAGAAGATCAGCCTGGGCGAACTGGCGGACTATGTGGGACTGAGCGCCACTCATTTAAGCCGCCTGCTGAAGAAGGAGACAGGAAAAAACTTTGTGGATATTAACAACGAGCTGAAAGTGGAACGGGCCATCACCCTTCTGAGGGAAGGCACGCATAAAGTTTATGAAATTTCCAATATGGTAGGAATTGACAACTA
>CAMTFT010000447.1 GCA_947071365.1 uncultured bacterium
ACACCTATTAAGTCGTCGGCAGCGTCAGATGTGTATAAGAGACAGCTTTGGCGCAGATGCCTCAGCGTATTGCCCTCACGGAAGAAGAGCCGTGGAGAAGTAATGGTATACACAAAATGCCAGTTAAAAATTTTCTCGTCTATTTTTGGATTGATGAGGAAAATACCAGAGTGCAGGTGACCGCCATTGTATATGTAAAACGAAATCAGATAAGGCAGTTATCTAATATGGAAATTGAATAGAACTTCTTCCTGCAATTATATGTGTTTTATTTTCAATCGGCGCACATAAGATAGTAATAAAAGTTTGTGGAGCGCTTTGGTGAGAAAATTGAAGGAAAAAGAGGTAAAAATCATACAGTATCTTATGCTGGTGGTTCTTTTTGGGGTGGCCTTTGTTCTTCCTGCGTACGGCGTAAGGGTGCAGATGAAGGAGAGCGCGGGGTTGAATGCGCAGGGAAATACAGGTGCGCAGATGCAGGATAATGCAGGCACGCAGGGAAGTATGAGAATGCAGGGCACCGGAGAAAATGCAGGTATGGGCGGTAAGGGGAAAGCAGGAGAAGGAAGCGGAGCAGATGCGGCGGGGAAAGGAACGATCGTTATCGACGCTGGTCACGGGGGTTTTGATTCCGGCATGGTAGGTGGCAGCGGAATCACAGAGAAGGTACTGAACCTCGTCTATGCGAAAAAACTGGAAGCTTTGCTGACAGAGGCGGGCTACCGCGTAGTTCAGACGCGGGATACGGAGGAAGGACTGTATGATGCGGATGAATCCCACAAAAAAGCCCAGGATATGCAGCGACGCTGCGCGGTGATCGAGCAGGAGCAGCCGCTTCTTGCCGTCAGCATCCATCAGAACAGTTATCCGCAGGATGCATCTGTCTGCGGGCCCCAGGTATTTTATTATGAGCATTCGGCGGAAGGAGAGCAGTTGGCGAAGTGTATCCAGACGTGCATGAACGAACAGCTTGAGATAGCGCGGCCCCGGGTGCAGAAGGGCAACGCTTCCTATTATATATTGAAACGTTCGGCCAGCACGACAGTGATCGTGGAATGCGGATTTCTCACAAACCCGGCGGAAGAAGCGAAGCTGCAGGAGGAAGTGTATCAGGATAAGCTGGTGAAGGCTGTGTGCGATGGGGTGCTGCAGTATTTAAATGATGCAGATTCCCAGGTTGGGAAATAATAAACTGTGTCGAAAAATGTATTCAAAACAGAATCAATATGCTATACTGATAAAAGCGTTAAATACTATATGGGGGTAAGGAGAAAAGGTATGGCAGACAATGTTTTGATTGTAGGAATTGCCGGGGGCTCTGGCAGCGGAAAGACAACACTGACAAACAGGATCATTGAACAGTTCCCAGAACAGGTGACGGTGATCAAGCATGACAATTATTATAAGGCTCATGATGATCTGGATTACGAGAGCAGGAGCAGGCTGAATTATGATCATCCGTATGCTTTCGACACGGATTTGATGATCGAGCACCTGAAGGAGCTGAAGGCTGGTCACTCCATTGAGTGTCCGGTGTATGATTATACGGTTCACAACCGGAGCAAGGACACGCTGACGATTGCACCTGCGAAGGTGATCATCGTAGAAGGTATCCTGATTTTTGAAAATAAGGAGCTGTGTGATCTGATGGATATCCGTATTTTCGTCGATACGGACTCCGATCTGCGGATCATCCGCCGAATCCAGAGAGACGTTATGGAGCGGGCGAGAAGCCTGGAATCCGTGATCAATCAGTATATGGAGACGGTAAAGCCGATGCATGAGCAGTTCGTGGAGCCCAGCAAAAAGAATGCGAATATCATTGTGCCGGAGGGCGGTTACAATAAAGTGGCGATGCAGATGATTCAGAATCATATCCGCAGCTTTTTGCAGGAAAAATAAAAGTGGTGAAAAATGGCGCCGGGGAGATCCCGGCGCTGATTTTTTATGAAATATCAGGCATGCGCTTCCAACTGTCCAGACCGGCGGAAACAATACGGAGGCCGCTTAAAGTCAGGGAATCCTGCCCCGGAATTTCGGTATCAAAATAGAAACCGTACGTTCCATAAACGAGAACCTTGTTCGTTTCCATCACGCAGACGGCTACCGCATCTTTGCAGTAACCACCGGTAAGCGATACTGCCTTGCCATTGCTCAAATGATGCTATACAGAGTCAAGAGCCTAACGGGTCAGTGTAGGGGACACTTCTTTTTTTCCAGAGTTGAATGTTTGAATAGATTCCGTGACGCTTGTGCCGCACCGGAGATAAAAGCGTTGTTATCCAATGTTGAAATCATCAAAAACGCCAGTTCATAATCTTCCTTTTTCATGTAAGAGGTCGTATGAATTGCAATATATTCTAAAAGTTATGGGCGTTCATGCACTGAAAAAGTTTCTCTGGATTTGGAAAAAGGAGAGGTGCTCTGTCTTTACGGAGAGAACGGTGCAGGCAAATCTGCACTAATGAAGATTCTTGCCGATATAAAGCCCTCAACAGCGGAGAAATTTGTATCCGTGAGAGGATAGTGATATGAAAGCTGTTGAAGGCGTATGATATGGAAAGCAATATGGTACATCAGGAAGTGGTTCAGATTAAAGATATGTCCATTGTCTGTCTCTTATACACATCTCCGAGCCCACGAGACGGAGCTACATC
>CAMTFT010000448.1 GCA_947071365.1 uncultured bacterium
CTACACCTATTAAGTCGTCGGCAGCGTCAGATGTGTATAAGAGACAGACTAAAGGTGCTGGGGGACGAGAAGTTTATCTGTACGCTGCCTGGTGCATATCAGTGGAATCCGGAGATCGAGGTCGTGGCGGATTATGAGGAGTTTGAAAAAACGGTTTCCGAATTGAGGAAGACGGATGACATCGCACGGAAAGAGATGCTGTGCCGGGAAATCATTTCCCTTTACCGGGGGAATATAACCGCGAAGGTGGCAGATGAGTTCTGGATCCTCCCCAAGGTAACGTGCTATCAGTCGATGTACATGGATACAGTCAAGCAGTTGTGCGAGATATTAAAAAAAGAAGACAAGTGGGATGAGATAGAGTCGGTATGCAATCAGGCGATGAATGTGGACTCTCTGGATGAGGATATTCACTGCTATCTGATCACGGCACTCCATGGACAGAAAAAATACGACCTGGCTCTGACACAGTATGAAAAGGCGAAACGTCTTTTTTATGAAAATATGGGGATCCAGACGCCTGAAAAGCTTCGGAAGACTTTTCAGGAGATAATGTCGAAGAACGGGGAGAGGATAACAGATATCGGCAAGATTCTGGAGGAGGCACGGGAGTATGAGATCCCGGAGCGCGTATTTTTCTGCGATTACCAGATTTTCCGGCAGTTTTACCAGATCGAGATGCGCCGGGTGGAACGGCTGGGGATAGCTGAATTCATCGTACTCTTTACACTGCGCAGAAGCAGAACGATTCAGCGGATGCCCAGCGTGGATAACAGACTGATCGAGGGGATGGATATTCTGGAGCGTTCCATAGGAGCATCACTTCGAATCGGCGATGTTGCTTCAAAGTACAGCCCGACGCAGATCATAGTCCTTCTGCCGACATGTACATATGAGGCAGGAGTGAAGGTAGCGAAAAGAGTTCAGAAGAATTTTCAGAATAGCATTGGCAATAGGAAACTGGAGCTGGAATATGAGTTGTCGGAGCTTTCGACTTTTAAATAATTTTTGAGAGGGATTTGTATGGAAAATAAGGATGTCCGTTATTATCCTGTCAATGCCATTCGAGTTTGTATCGATGAGCATGGAGGAGAAATAAAAGGCAGGATATACAGCAAAATGAGTGAAGTTCCGTTGCTATTTAAGGATTGCAGCGAAATGCTCCTGCGCTCTGACAGGCTTTTTGATGATTGCGGCTATCCGCAGAGCTATCAGGAGAAAAGGGAATTCCGGAAATCAGAGAACACGGTGCGGTATTCCAGACCGCAGACTTATCTGAGCGACGAGGATATCCTCAGTCAGGAAGGAAAATACAGGACGATTGACATCCTTGTAAAGAGCCGGAGACGGGCAGGATGGCAGGGAGCCATATTAGGAGACAACGGCGAAATATTGGAAGAGTTTGAAAGTGAGTTGGGGCTTCTCCGGTGCCTTGGGATAAAGGGAAGCAGAGCAGATTAATGGGGCGGCAGAAATGGTATGCCGGGAAGAAGGTTGTGAAGAGATGAGAAGAGAGAGAGAAGAAAGAATGCAAAAGAGGAGGACGGTGCAGATGGATCATCAGCCAAAACGCAGTCTGCCGGAGCGCGGACTGAGCCTGCTGTGCGCGGCCGCGATGGTAGCGGGCATGGTATTTGGAAATCTGGATACGCCGAGTGTATCAGCGTCAGAACAGGTGCTCTCCTGCAGCCAGAGCGAACATACCCATGGAGGCGGCTGTTATCAGGATCAGCTCACGTGCGGGAAGGAAGAGCACGCCCACGCAGAGGGCTGTTACAATGAGAATAATGAACTGATCTGTGGAAAGGAAGAACACGCTCACGGCGAAGGATGTTACACGAAAACGTTGATCTGCGGGCAGAGTGAGCATACGCACAGCGCCGGATGCTATAGGGTGCAGGAGACACAGATGCAGACAGCAGCGGAGACCGCACCGGAAATGACTGCGACCGAGAAGGTGACGGAAACCACAGCGCAGACGGACGCAGCGCCGGAGACAACTCAGACAGCTTCTGAGACATCAGCTCCCGCACAGTCTGATACGGCTGCACAGGAGACGCAGCCGTCATCCGGCCAGGAGACAGCCGCTCCGTCCAGTGAGACATCGGCGACCGAGAAGGTGACGGAGAAAGCAACACAGTCCGAGACAGCGGCAAAGGAACTGAAGACATCCGTTTCTACGAAAGCAAAATACGCGGTAGTCGGAAAAGACGATCTTGTATTTGATACGAAGATCAGTGGCGGCACAGAGCCGTATACTGTGAAGTATGAGATCAAACTGGATGGCAAGACCGTATATAATAAGAAGGAATTTGATAAGACCGTTACGTACCAGCCGAAGAGCTACGGCGTGCATACATTATATATGGAAGTAACGGATGCGGCAGGGAAGACTTCCAAGGCTGAGTGCAGCGTCCCGGTAGCCGTAAATGAGACGGAGAATTCCGGTATCTGGCAGCAGAGCGTACAGAGCGTGACGCTGACCGGCGACTACGCGAAGGATATCGTGGCGATTGCAAAGACTCAGATCGGAAATAAAGAAAACAAAAAGAACTTCATTATTAATAAGGAAGGAAAAACTCAGTATTATCGCCGCTACGGCCAGTGGTACGGAAATGTATACGAAGAATGGTCAGCGAGGTTCGCAAGCT
>CAMTFT010000449.1 GCA_947071365.1 uncultured bacterium
CGGATCTTGTCCGGATCGCCGGGCTGGCGCACGGTACGGACGTCTGGCTTGGCAATGCGCAGACGCTGATTCAGGAGGGGAAGGCTACGATTTCCACGGCTATCTGTACGCGAGACGACATCATGGTGTATCTGATTGGAAAGGGTATGGACAGTGAGCAGTCCTTTACCATCATGGAGAGCGTCCGTAAAGGAAAGGGACTGAAACCGGAGTGGGAAGAGGAGATGCTGAAGCACGGCGTACCGGACTGGTATATTTGGTCGTGCAAAAAGATCAAATATATGTTCCCGAAGGCCCATGCGGCGGCGTACGTTATGATGGCATGGCGTATCGCGTACTGCAAGATCAATTATCCGCTGGCGTATTATGCTGCGTATTTCAGTATTCGTGCGTCAGGTTTTGACTATGAGCTGATGTGTCTTGGGAAGGAAAAACTGCTGTTCCATATGCATGATTATGAGAAGCGGATGGATACCTTAAGCAAAAAAGAGCAGGATACATATAAGGATATGAAGAGCGTGCTGGAAATGTACGCCAGAGGTTTCGAGTTTATGCCGATTGATATCTACCAGGTGCAGGCTGTCCGTTTCCAGGTGATAGATGGGAAGATCATGCCGTCCTTAAGCTCTATTTCCGGCCTTGGCGATAAGGCGGCTGCTGCCATTGTGGATGCGGCAAAGGACGGGCAGTTCCTGTCCAAGGATGATTTCCAGACAAGGACGAAGGTGGGTAAGACGGTCACGGCGCTTCTGTCTGATCTGAAGATACTGGATCAATTGCCGGAGACGAACCAGTTGTCGTTGTTTGACTTTGCGGTGTAGGTGCGGGGTTCGTGCCGAATCAGATGGTAGGAGCAGACGACGCCCGCCTGACAACTATAATTTGTAATGAGGAGACGATATGCTACAGTCATTTTACCCGGATGAATATCTGGATTCTACGTACGTAATTGATTTTGACATGATGTACCGGAAGGGATACCGCGGAATCATTTTTGATATTGACAACACGCTGGTTCCCCACGGCGCTCCGGCGGATGACAGGGCGAAAGCGCTGTTTGCGCATCTGAAAGATCTGGGCTTTCAGTGCTGCCTGTTGTCCAACAATCAAAGGCCCAGAGTCGAGATGTTTAATGAGGAGATTCAGGTGCATTTTATCGAGAATGCACATAAGCCCTCGGTGAAGAATTACCGCAGGGCAATGGAGCTTATGAAAACGGATCTGGACAGTACGCTGTTTGTGGGCGACCAGCTCTTTACGGATGTTTACGGAGCGAGGAGGACGGGCATCCATTCGATTCTCGTAAAGCCGATTCATCCGAAGGAGGAAATACAGATCGTTCTGAAACGGTATCTGGAAAAAATCGTGCTGTTTTTCTATGAACGAAAAAGGAATGCCCGAAATAATGCGGAGGATACAAAATGAATGGACAGATGAGCCTGTTTGATGACAGAGAACAGAGTTCGCCTCTGGCGAGCCGCCTGCGGCCGGAAACTCTGGATGAGTACGTGGGGCAGCAGCACTTGATTGGAAAAGGAAAGATACTGCGGCAGTTAATTGAGCGGGATCAGATTTCCTCCATGATTTTCTGGGGGCCGCCGGGAGTCGGAAAGACGACGCTGGCGAGGATTATCGCAAAACAGACGCAGGCAGAATTCGTGGAATTCAGTGCAGTGACCAGCGGAATCAAAGAGATCAAGGAGGTTATGCAGCAGGCTGAAAACAACCGGTGTTACGGGATACGGACGCTGCTGTTCGCAGACGAGATCCACCGCTTTAATAAGGCGCAGCAGGATGCGTTTCTTCCCTGGGTGGAGAAGGGAAGCATCATTCTTGTGGGAGCGACGACGGAGAATCCTTCCTTTGAGATCAATTCAGCTCTTCTGTCGAGGTGTAAGGTTTTTATATTAAAGGCGCTGGAGACGGCGGATCTGATGCAGTTATTGGATCATGCGCTGAAAAGCCCGAAGGGCTTCGGCAACCTGGAGCTGTCGGTTGAGGACGCACAGCGTACGGCGATCGCGGGATTCTCCAACGGAGACGCAAGGACAGCCTTAAATACGCTGGAGATGGCGGTGCTCAATGGTAAAATGAACGCACAGGGAGTCCTTTGCGTGGACGATGAGGTGCTGGCGCAGTGCATGAACCGCCGTTCCCTTTTGTATGATAAAAATGGTGAAGAGCATTACAATCTGATATCGGCGCTTCACAAGTCCATGCGGAACAGTGACCCGGATGCGGCGGTCTACTGGATGTGCCGTATGCTGGACGGCGGAGAGGAGCCGCTCTATATTGCGAGGAGGCTGGTGCGGTTTGCTAGTGAGGATATTGGAATGGCGGATTCGAATGCGCTTTCGGTAGCGGTATCCGCGTATCAGGCGTGTCATTTCCTTGGCATGCCGGAATGCGACGTGCATCTGACGCACGCTGTCGTGTATCTGTCGATGGCTCCGAAGTCCAACTCCCTTTACCGCGCATGCGAAGCCTGCAAAGCGGATATCAGGGAAATGCCTGCAGAGCCGGTGCCGCTGCAGATCTGCAATGCGCCCACAGGATTGATGAAGGAGCTGCATTACGGAGAAGGCTATGTGTACGCCCTGTCTCTTATACACATCTCCGAGCCCACGAGACGGAGCTACATC
>CAMTFT010000450.1 GCA_947071365.1 uncultured bacterium
GATGTAGCTCCGTCTCGTGGGCTCGGAGATGTGTATAAGAGACAGTACTTACGGAGGCGCACCGTGTGATAGAGAAATCATCGGAGAGCGGATCAGAAAAATCATCGGAGACAGGTACGGAATCACCTGCTGAGGATGCATCGGAAGGAGCATCTGAAAAGGAAGCAGCCGGGGAAGATGGCGCAAAGGGTGGTAAAGCTTCCGGAGGCACAGCCGGGGCTAAGACATCAGGTCAGGCGGAGACGCAGTCCCAGGCATCCGCTCAGGCGGAGACACAGCCCCAGGCATCCGCTCAGGCGGAGACACAGTCGCAGACGTCACCTCAGACGGAAACGCAGCCTCAGACAGAGCCGGAGCCGGTATACCGGACGATGACAGGAGCCTGCAATTTCCGCAGCGGTCCGGGCTACGAGTATGAGGTCATGGCGGAATATCCGGCGGGAACAGTCGTGGAGTTCCTTGGCATCGTTGAGGGATGGTGCGAGGTTCGGATCGACGGCGTGATCGGATACATGGGACAGAGATTTTTCGAATAGAATACAGTAAAAAGCGGAGCTGTCATTCCGACAGCTCCGTCCATTTTTCATAAAGAACATCCAGTTCTTCCAGTATATCTGCCTTTTCTTTGCTGAGCTCCATGCACTTTGCAACGTCCGTGAAGATTTCCTCTTTTGTCATCAGTTCGTCGATCTCACCGCTGCGTTCCTCCAGGGAGGTGATGCGTTCCTCCGTCTTTTTCAGCTCATTCTGGCGTTTGCGTTCCCGGGCCTGTTCTTCCTTCTGGCGTGCCCAGTCCTGACGGGAGGAGCTTTCGGCCTGCCTGGTTTCCGGCAGGGCAGTGGGTGCGTACGCTTTTGTCAGCTCATCCACTTTTTCCAGATAGTAGTCATAATTGCCGATATAATTAATCAGAGTCCTGTTCTTCAGCTCAAGGATCCTGGAAGCTGTCTCATTGATAAAATACCGGTCATGGGAGACGTACAGAACGGTGCCGGTGTAGTTGCGGATGGCCTCCTCCAGAATCTCCTTTGAGGTGATATCCAGATGGTTGGTAGGCTCGTCCAGGATCAGAAAGTTGGACTTTGAAAGCATCAGCCTTGCAAGGGCCAGCCTGCCGCGTTCCCCGCCGCTTAAGTCCCGCACGTACTTAAACACATCGTCACCGGTAAAGAGGAAGGAAGCAAGTACGTTCCGGATCTCCGTTCCGGTCATATCGGGATATACGTCGGAGATCTCCTCCATCAGCGTCTTGTCCATGTGAAGAAGCTGGTGTTCCTGGTCGTAATAACCGATGTGAACCTTGCTTCCCAGAGTAAAGGCGCCGGTGTCGGCTGTTTCCAGTTCATTTAATATTTTCAGGATAGTGGTCTTGCCTGTGCCGTTGTCACCGATGATGGCCACCTTTTCCCCGCGCTTGATGTTGAAATTCAGATCCTCAAAGAGAGGGTTGCCGGGGAAGGATTTGGAGAGATGCTCCACGGTAAGAACATCATTTCCGCTGACGATCTGCGGTGAAAAACGCAGGTGCATATCGGCCCTGACTTCCGTCGGCTTTTCCAGAACTTCTATCTTGTCCAGCATCTTTTCCCGGCTTTCCGCCCGCCGGATGGATTTTTCACGGTTGAAGGATTTCAGCTTTGCGATGACGGCCTCCTGATGTTTGATCTCCTGCTGCTGGTTCAGGTAGGCCCGCCATGCGCTTTCACGGAGCTGCGCCTTCTTCTGAGCGTAATCGCTGTAATTCCCGGAAAATGATGTAAGCTGGCCGTTATCCAGCTCGATCACCTTCGAAACGACTTTATTCAGGAAGTAGCGGTCGTGGGCGACGATGAGTACAGCGCCGTTGTAGTTCAGAAGATAGTTCTCCAGCCATGTGATGGAGGTAAGATCCAGGTGGTTGATGGGCTCATCCAGAAGCAGGATATCCGGCGCTGACAAAAGCAGCCTTCCCAGGGCTACCCTGGTTTTCTGGCCGCCGGACAGGGTGCAGATCTTCTTGGAGAACTCATCCTCCGTAAATCCGAGTCCCTTGAGTACGCCCACCACCTCGCTTTGAATGGCGTAACCGTTCTTATGCTCAAATTCTGTGGAGATCCGGTTGTACTGCTCCATAAGCTGCGTGAGGCTGTCGCCGGAGAGGTGTTTCATTTCCTGCTCCATGGAACGGAGACGCTGCTCCATGGAAAGAACGTCCTGCTTGACGGACAGAAGTTCTTCGTAGATCGAAGCGGTACTGTTTACATCCTGATGCTGTTCCAGATAGCCAAGGGTGCTGCCTTTGGAGAGGGCAACGACTCCCGTATCCGGCTCCATTTCTCCGACGATGATGCGTAGCAGCGTTGTTTTTCCGGCACCGTTGATTCCTACAATGGCAGCCTTCTCGTGTTCCTCAATATGGAAAGAGCCGCCGGAGATAATAGTATCTGTCCCGAAGGCCTTTGATATGTTCTGGCATGAAAGTATCATTTATCTGCTCCTTAATACGTAACATTTCGTGATGACTGCAGGCTTGGGCAGTCTGCGCCCGCAAAGCTGCACGTCATTCTATCTTATTATATCGAAATTTGGAAAAAACACAATATCCGAAGATTTTTTTAAAATTATACTAAAATTTAATGATTCGTCGAAAATCGCATAGA
>CAMTFT010000451.1 GCA_947071365.1 uncultured bacterium
TAGCTCCGTCTCGTGGGCTCGGAGATGTGTATAAGAGACAGAAGTAAATCAGTTGGAAATTGCTGGTATGACGCCGAATTTTGCTACTTATAAAGAAGGTGAGCTGGATTTTTTTGTTATCAGCCATGCAGATGACCAGATTTACGGAATCGAAGTAAAGACGGGAAAAAGCATAGGAAGGACTGCAAATCTGCTGCTTGTTGACGGCAAAATAAAATATTTGTATCTTCTGAAAGGAAATACGTATGGCGGAATTCTGGATGATACGAAGTTTACGGTTCCGATTTACCTCACAGGGCGCATTCGATTTGATAAAGGTAAAAACAGATTTATACAGTGATTCAAACTTCATTTACGACAGAAAATCCTTGCATTTGAGGATACGGGATATTCCGAGGAACTGCCCCGCCCATTTTACATATGATATATTGAGACAATCGATAGAGGTGAAAGAGGTTGAAGCCTTTACTTGAACTGAAGCATGTGAGCTATGCCTACCACAGTAAAAGTGGTGAGACGATGGCATTGTCTGATATATCCTTTCAGGTGCATAAGGGAGAATTCGTTGCTATTGTGGGGCCGAGTGGCTGTGGAAAATCCACGCTGCTTTCACTAATTTCAGGGCTGCTCCTTCCAGAGAGCGGCTCGATTTTATTTGAAGGACAAAATGAAACGGTCTTTCGTGATAAGATTGGTTATATGTTACAGAAGGATCACCTGTTTGAGTGGCGGAGCATTTACAGGAATGTGATTCTGGGGCTGGAGATTCAGAATAAGCTGGATGAAAAGTCCAGGGCAAGAGTCGAAAAAATGCTGATGGACTATGGCCTGTACCGGTTCAAAGATGCAAAGCCAAGTGAGCTTTCCGGCGGAATGCGGCAGAGGGCGGCGCTCATCCGGACACTGGCGTTGAATCCGGAGCTGCTCTTGCTGGATGAACCGTTCTCCGCCCTGGATTTCCAGACCAGACTCAACGTGTGTGATGATGTATATGACATTTTGCATAAGGAGAAAAAGACGGCGCTGCTGGTGACACATGATCTGTCCGAGGCGGTCAGCATGGCAGACCGGATCATCGTTCTGGGCAAACGCCCGGCGAAGATCCGCTCGGTACTGATGATGAATTTTGAGGAAAAGGGCCTGACACCCCTGGGAAGGAGAAATACACCGGAATTTAAGGATTATTTCAATCTGCTGTGGAAGGAGCTGAATGACGATGAGTAGAGAGACGCGTATTTCCTCTGCGCAGGAAAATTATCTGAAAAAGCTTCAGCACAGGCAGCGCAGGATAATTGTGGTTCGGATATTGATCTTTCTGGCCTTTCTTTTGCTGTGGGAGATGGCAGTACGGTGTTCCTGGATCGACGGTTTTATTTTCAGCAGTCCGTCCCGGGTATGCAGTACTTTTGCAGAGATGTGGAGGGATGGCAGTATTTTCCTTCATGTGGGAATTACACTGGCGGAAACGATGGTCAGCTTTGCGCTCGTTGTCGTTCTTGGAATGAGTGTTGCCGTCCTGCTCTGGTACAATGACGAATTGTCCAGCATTCTGGAGCCATATCTCGTAGTGCTGAACAGCCTTCCTAAATCTGCGCTGGCGCCACTTCTGATCGTATGGCTCGGCGCAAATATGAAATCGATTATCGTGGCGGGAATCTCAGTGGCGGTGTTCGGAACCGTCCTGAATCTGTACACCGGCTTTGCGGAGGTGGATCCGGATAAAATCAAGCTGATCTATACGTTGCGGGGCAGCAGGCGGGATGTACTCTGCAGGGTGATCCTTCCCGGCACGCTCCCTCTCCAGATCAGCGTGATGAAGGTAAACATCGGGCTTTGTCTGGTGGGAGTAGTGATCGGTGAATTCATCGGCGCAAGGCAGGGACTGGGCTACCTGATCATTTACGGAAGCCAGGTATTCAAGCTGGATTGGGTCATTATGTCCATCATGATTCTGTGCGTAATCGCCATGTCACTGTATGGAATCCTGAGCCTGATAGAAAAACGCTGCCTGCGGGGGCGGTAGGTGACTGCCTGACATTCGGTTAATGGCGGCGGTGGGTGCCTGCCTGATATTCGGTTATCGGAGGGAGGGGATCAGGCCCCCTCAGCTTAAGGCTGCAGCTTCACGCTCTTTTTTGGAAAAGACACATCCACAGTAATCCTGCCGGTACAGCCCGTACTGGGCGGATAATTCCACAGAACGCTTATATCCATTTCGCTTTTTGAAATCGGAGGGGAGCCACCGGAGATGATACGATTCGGCCAGCTCTTCACCGATTTCATTTAATTTGGCGGCATTTTTCAGGGGACTGATGGTAAGGGTGGTAGTGAAATAATCGAAGCCGCCTGCGGCTGCCACCCGGGCGGATTCTTCAAGCCTGAGGCGGAAGCAGGCATGGCAGCGTTCTCCGCCTTCCCGGATGTGCTCGAGCCCCCGGACGGCATCATAAAATTCCCGTGGATCAAATCTGCCCTCTATGATACGGATAGGGTAACGGGATGGCAGCTCATCGATCAGTCGTTTTTGTTCCTCCACGCGATGGGTGTATTCCTGTTCCGGATAGATATTCGGATTATAGTAACAGACGGTAATCTGAAAATAGTCGGACAGGTATTCCAGTACGTAGCTGCTGCAGG
>CAMTFT010000452.1 GCA_947071365.1 uncultured bacterium
CCGGGCTGTTTCCAGCTGGTTTTCGTCGATGTACTCGCCGTACCGGTACAGATACCGCAGATCATTAAGGTCAGAGTCCATGACGATCCTGACAGCAAAATCCATCGAGGGATCCACGGATTCCCGAATCCGCTGTGTCACGAAAAGCTCGCTGTAATCGCTGGCGAACCAGTATACGATCTGCTGGATCTCCTTGTATTCCGGCAGTTCTTCTCCCTCAAAGCAGTTATAGATCTCAATAAACAGCTCCAGCAGTACGACCGTCTCCTCCAGCTTTTTCTCAAAGGCATATACGATCATGCCCCGAAGCTCCGCGTACAGAAAGCTCAAAATCTTTCCGTGTACCTCGCCCAGCACAGATACCGCGTAGGCCGGATTGCCGAAGCTGCTGTCATACTGCCCCGGCAAAATATCCCAGTACAGCTCACGGTTGACCTCCTGCCACTGCTGCAGCGAATACGTCTCCGTCTCGCCGGAATCGACCGCCCGTTTCAGAGCTTCCATCTGTACCAGAAATTCTGCCGTTTTTCTGAAATAAATGCAAAAAGGCGCGGGAACCGTCTCTTCCTTACAGATTTCATGTATCCGTTCCATGGCGAGACAGTACCGCTCCTTCAAGATCTCTTCTTTTTCGTTATTATATCCCATTCTGTTCTCCTCCTGCATCCTCACTTTCATACATGAAAAAGAATGCGCAAAAGCGCATTCGCCGCGCGCGAGCGGTGCTGCTTGCAGCAAACTTCTTCTCCGCCTGTGACGGGCCGCTTTAGCGACATAATTCCTCCGTGCTTTCTTACATATTGACCAGGCCGATACACACGATGAAAAACCACCCTGCAATCGAAACCGTGCCGAGAATCGTCCCCAGCTTGCTGCAAAAATACGATTTGCACTCATCCTTAAAGCCGATAAAGCCGTACCGCACGCCGCCAAAAGCCATCAGGATACCGGCAATCCCCATCGCGCCGATCCAGGTGTTGGCCTGTCCCTTCATAAGGAAGGAAATAAAGAGCAGGATCAGCAATACCATAAAGGATGCAACACTCAGTACCGCCGATGCAATGCTGTTCGATGAATATTTCTTTTCCACAAACGAGTAAACCTGTCGTTTTGCCATAATCTCTCCTTATCTTTTGATTCCCTCACTGCTCCTGCCTGCGTTCTACCCATAGATAGCACCTGCTGGTCATCCAGAACAGTATGTATCCCAGCAGTCCGCCCAGGGTGTTCAGAATAATATCGTCCACGTCAAAACAGCCCACCTGAAAAACAAGCTGGGACACCTCAATCAACGCGCTCACCTCAAAGCTCAGCAGAGTCACCTTCCAGTATCTGCGGACGCTTCTTACCAGAATCGGGAGCAATGCGCCGAAGGGCATGAAACCTATCACATTGCCTGCCAGATTCAAAAATACTGCGCGGATTCCCAGTATTTCCCTGTGCGTCACATACCTTCGGATTTCCCGGAAGGGATAAAGATTGTAATTGTACACCATCCCCGCGGTGCCTCTTCCGTACTCCTCAGACAGAAACAGAAAGTAGATCAATCCCGCCATATAGAGAAAGAACAGGCACGCTCCGGACAGCTTGATACCCTTTCGAACCACAGCAGCCATTAAATCATCAATTTATCCTTGCTCTTGATTAATTTTGCTCCGCTGACCAACAGAAGCACCCCGGCGGTAACTCCCGTCACAATAATAGTAATCCCCAGCACAAGATTCGAAATCCCGGCGTTTGCAACAGTCTTAAATACTTTTTCATTCATAATAAGCTTTTCCTTTCAATGCGTGTGCAATGGTGTATTTGGCTGTTCTGTTTGCTGCTGTCTCTCTGATAAATTATGCGCCATACTTCTCGTAATATGCATCGATCGCTGCCTTCAGCCCGTCATCGATCACGATCCGTCCCTGGCACTCTCTGTTGTAAAGATGCTCCACAACTTCCTTCATGGTGACAATTGCCGCCGTCTCAAAGCCGTACAGCTCCTTCACCTCATCCAGAGCGCATTTTTTTCCGCCCTTGCCGACTTCCATACGGTCCAGAGATACCATCAGTCCCACGATCTCCACGTCAGCAGCCCCCTTTACCTTCGGAACCGTCTCTTCCATGGATTTGCCGGAGGTGGTCACATCCTCGATCATAACCACCCTGTCTCCGTCCTTCAACGAACTTCCCAGGAAGCTTCCCTTGTCTGCGCCGTGATCCTTCTCTTCCTTCCGGTCGGAGCAGTAACGGATCTCTTTTCCGTACAGCTCGCTGAACGCGATCGCCGTCACAACGCTTAAGGGAATACCCTTGTACGCCGGCCCGAAAAGTACGTCAAAATTATCCCCGTATTTGCTGTAAATTGCCTTCGCATAGTACTCTCCCAGCCTTTTGAGCTGTGAGCCTGTCACGTATGCCCCGGCGTTCATAAAGAACGGCGATTTTCTTCCGCTCTTTAAGGTAAATTCTCCGAATTTGAGCACGTTGCTCTCCACCATGAACTCGATAAATTCCTGCTTGTATGCTTCCATACTGTTACCCTCCTGTACCTGTCATCCCCGGCAGCCTCCGGGCTACCCTGCTTTCCTTTTATCTGTCACCGGCTGCGCCCGAGCCACCCTGCTTTCCTTTTATCTGTCACCGGC
>CAMTFT010000453.1 GCA_947071365.1 uncultured bacterium
GACCTACACCTATTAAGTCGTCGGCAGCGTCAGATGTGTATAAGAGACAGTGCGGCCACTGATCGATCAGCTCTTCCGGAGAATCCGCAGTTGTATCGTTCGGAATACCGGATGCGATACCGTCCACGTCATTTTCAAGCTGCTCATATATATTGTCATAATCTTCCTGTGTAAAATTAACCCATTTTGAGTTCTCCATCGGAAGAGCCACTGCATGGTCAGATGCAGTCAGACGCACGATGTTTCCGCCCTCCCATGTTCCTTCTTCTACAGCAGTCAGTTCATTGATCGTAACATTCTTGATATCCTTCATAGCTGATGAGATAACTCTGTCTGACTCATCAGACTGATCTGCATCGACACCGATTACCGTACCATTTTCCGTTGCTTCCGCAGCAGCAAAAACGGCTGCGCCGGCAGCACCGGCCGCTGCAAAAATAGTTTCCACACCTGATTCATACCAGGACGCTGCCAGCGTCTGATTTGCCGCACTCGCCTCAAAGTTTCCAAAATACGTATACAACACATCAACGCTGTCAATTCCAAGATCTTCACATGCTTTGTTAATACCGTCCAGATATCCATATCCGAATCTTACAACCGCCGGCACCGCCTGTCCGCCGCAGAAACCGAGTTTTGTATAGCCATCCTTTACAGCAGCATATCCTGCAAGGAATGAACTCTGTTCATCTGCATACGTATAAGCTTTCACATTATCATTTACGATCTCTCCATTTTCCTCATCCGTCGGTACCGTATCGAAAACCATAAATTTGACATCCGGATAATTCTGCTCCATGTATGCTGATGACAGCCTGAACTGATCTGAATACAGAATAATCACTTTTGCACCGGCCGCTACTGCCACATCACACTGCGCCAGATGTGCCTCAACCGTATCCTCTGTCGGCTGATAATAATTATAAGTAACTCCATTCTGTTCACAGTATTCCTTTACACCGGCCCAGCAGGCAGAATTACATGCACCGTCATCCAAAGCACCATTAGCCGAAACAAAAAGAACGATTTCTGCGCCACTATCAGCCTTTGCCTCACTTACAAACATATTAGTTGTAATTGTCAGCATCATACAAACAGCCACAACTAACGACACGCTTTTTCTAAATACCTTTTTCATTTTTAATTACATCCTTTCTTTTCCTGTTGTTTTCCTTTGATCAGTTTCCAAAAACTTTTAACCCTTTCCCCGCGTTTCTGTATTCACCCCCCTGCTTTCTTCAATTTCTGCAAGCGTTTCACATTATGCCAGTCTTTCCAGAGTTATTTTCGATCCCCATATCTGTCGGAGATTCTCCTCCATTACCCATGGCCTGTCAAAACTGAATGCCTGCTTATTTAACACGCGTCCAAGATTCATTGATAATAAGGCAATCGGAATGGCATAAAGCAACGGCGAGAATGACTCGTCTATTTCTTCCATCCCTTTAATCGGCAAATAAATATCTGCCGCCCGGCGTAATTCTTCATCACCATCTTCTCCGATAATGATTTTCTTACCGTCCATAACCGTTACAGCCTGTGTAACCTCCAAAATTCTGCGACGCGATGCACCTCTTGGTGCAAGAATCACCGTGTGAACTCCCGGTCTCGTAGTAAAGAACTGGGTATGTGCCCATTCTTCTATCCCCTGGCAGATTGCATCAAACGCTGCCGTCTCAAGCATCTTCTCAGCAGCGTACTGAGCATTCCCCCAGTTTGGTCCGCTTCCCAAAAAATGCAGCATTTTCATCTGAAGCGGCCCCGCTTCCCCCAGATACATGTCTGTATATCTTTCTATAATAGGTTCGCAGGCATCTACTGTCGGCTTTACACAGTTTCCAAGCTTCTTTATGTACTCACACAGCTCATCAAATTCTGTTTCTTTCAGAACGCCTCTTTTCTCTCCCAGGACAAGCGCCATACATACCAGTGCTATCATAGATGCAGTGTAGGAATACGTACCCGGAATCACAAGATCGGGATTAAACTGCGGCACCGTGGTAAATACCTGATAATCGGTTGCATCAGCGAGAGGGCTGTCCTTTTTCCCCGTGTATCCAACTGTGACAGCGCCTTTATTTTTTGCCCGGATCGCACTCTCAATGGTTCTTGCCACCTTTCCGCTGTTTGAAATGCAGATTACCAGCGACTTTTCATTTACCTCATACTCACAGGTGTATCCTGAAAACTCCAGTGCCTGCCATACTTCCGTATGCAGTCCGCTATATTTCAGAAACAGATCCTTACAGTTATTCCCTGCATAAAAAGAATCTCCGCATCCGACGATATATACTTTTTCTATCTGCGATAGATCAATCGACGCCAGTACTTCTCTGCACTGACGAACAATATCGTCCCTGCTGCTCTCAAACAGTTTCCCCTGTCCTGCTATTTCTGATAGCATACTTCCAATTGTTTCATGCATTTTAATACCTCCATTTTTTGTTGTATCTATATACATCGATCTTTAGTGATCAATTGTATAAGCAATTTTTACCAAATACGGATGATACAGTGAGCGATTGAAGAAAAAAGGTCTTCCATACTGATCCCAAACCCATTGTGTTAATAACCTGTCTCTTATACACATCTGACGCTGCCGACGACTTAATAGGTG
>CAMTFT010000454.1 GCA_947071365.1 uncultured bacterium
CTACACCTATTAAGTCGTCGGCAGCGTCAGATGTGTATAAGAGACAGCGCCGAGAAGCTCCGGCATTTCCGAGGAGATCATAATGATTCCCTTGCCCTGCTTTGCAAGCTGGATCATGATCTGGTAGATCTCGTATTTCGCACCTACGTCGATACCTCTTGTAGGCTCGTCCATGATCAGAACGTCAGGATTGTTTGCCAGCCAGCGGGAGATGATTACCTTCTGCTGGTTACCGCCGGACAGTGCCTGAATCAGCGTCTTGCTGCTCGGGGTCTTGATACTCAGTTTTGCTACGTTTTCCTGAACCAGTTCTTCGATTTTTCCTTTGTTGAGCTTGATGCCGCCGTCCAGATACTGATTCAGAGAAGCGATGGATACGTTGTCAGCAATGGACAGGCAGCCGAGAATACCGCTTCCGCGGCGGTCTTCTGTGATCATGCCGATACCGTTGTTGATGGCATCCTGCGGACGCTTGATATCCAGTGTCTTGCCGTTCAGTTTTACTTCACCGCTGACTGTGTGGCGGATACCAAAGATCGCTTCCATCAGCTCTGTACGCTGTGCGCCTACAAGGCCGCCAAAGCCGAGGATCTCACCTTTTCTCAGCTTGAAAGAGCAGTCCTTAAAGGATTTGTCGTGGATACTTGTGAAGTTGTTTACCTCCAGCAGTACCTCGCCCGGTTCATTCTCCAGAGGAGGATAGATGTTGGTCAGCTCACGGCCAACCATCTGTTTTACGATTTCATCATCGCTGATGTTCTTCATTTCCCAGGTGCCTACGTACGTACCGTCTCGCATGATGGTGATATCATCGGAAATACGGCGCAGCTCAGCCATCTTGTGGGAAATAAATACGAAGGAAACGCCTCTGTCACGCAGGTCGCGGACGATACGGAACAGCGCTTCTACCTCGTTGTCAGTAAGGGAAGATGTCGGCTCATCGAGGATGATAAGCCTGGCTTCCTGTGATACTGCCTTTGCGATTTCCACAGACTGCATCTGGGAAATAGAAAGATCGCCCAGCTTTCCTTTCGGGTCGAAGGGCATTTTTACGTTCTCCAGCCATTTCTTGGCTTCGGCATTCATTGTTTTGTGGTCAATGACCTGAAGCGGTCCGAATTTTTTGACCGGATAGCGGCCAAGGTACATGTTCTCGGCAATCGTTCTGGCCGGGACGGGCTGGAGCTCCTGATGCACCATGGCAAGGCCTTTATGTAATGCTTCATCGGGATTGCCGATGTCTACTTTTTCACCGTCTACATAGACCTCTCCCTCATCCATGTGGTAGATACCAAACAGACACTTCATGAGCGTGGATTTTCCGGCGCCGTTCTCGCCCATCAGCGCATGGACCGTACCGGGGCGAACCTGAAGGTTTACCTTGTCCAGCGCTTTTACGCCGGGGAAGCTTTTGCTGACTCCGCGCATTTCCAATCTGTATTCTGCCATCCCTCTCTCTCCTTTCACAAAATCGGGTGTGTCGTGCAGGACACACCCGAAACAGAGTCATATTTTATTGAAAGCTTTAAAATTACTGGATCTTCTCAAGAATCTCTGCTGCGTTTGCTTCAGTAACCTTTACGTAGTCAACCATGTTGATCGGGTCAACTTCTTCGCCCTTCAGGAACTTAACTGCCATAGCAGCTGCTGTCTGAGCCTGGCTGAAGTGATCGTTGAATACGGTACCTGTGTAGTTGCCGTCGATTGTGTTCTGAACTGCCTCAACAAGTGCGTCAACACCTACAAGGTAGATATCCTCGTTGATTGTTCTGCCTGCTGCCTGGATAGCCTGAAGAGCGCCAAGAGCCATAGCGTCGTTGTTACAGAATACAACTTCGATCTGATCGCCGAACTGTGTCAGAGCGTCCTGTACGATCTGCTGGCCTTTTGCCTGATCCCAGTCACCTCTCTGAAGCAGAAGCTCTTCAACTTCTACGCCAGCGTCTGTAAGAGCCTTAACAGAGTACTCTGTTCTGTTCTGAGCGTCGATGTTCTCCGGATCGCCCTGTACCATGATGTAGCTAACCTTGCCGTCGCCGTTGATGTCGCCCTTGGTAGCTGTCTCAAGAATCTCTTCGCCCTGGTATGTACCGGACTGTCTTGCGTCTGCACCTACGTATGTAGCTTTGATGCCTTCTGCTGCCCATCTGTCGGATTCTGTCTCATCCGGCTGACGGTTGATGTAAACTACCGGGATACCAGCTTCGTTACACATATCTGTAACCTGCGGAGCGGAAGAGGACTGAACGAGGTTCAGGATCATAACGTCAACACCTGCTGTGATGAAGTTGTTGATCTGGTTTGTCTGCTCTGCCTGGTCATTCTTACCATCCTGTACCTGGATGTTTTCCTCTTTGAATCCAAGATCCTCGGTCAGGTAACGAACAAGCTCTGTTCTGTACAGTGTCATGAAGTTATCAGAGAACTGATAAATGGAAATACCGATCGTAGCGTTCTCAACGTCAACGCCTTCCATATCGATCGCTTCAGCTGTTTCCTCAGCTGCTGCAGCTGCCTCTGTAGCAGCTTCTGTTGTCTCCTCTGCCATAACCGGAGCTACCATCATACTGTCTCTTATACACATCTCCGAGCCCACGAGACGGAGCTACATCTC
>CAMTFT010000455.1 GCA_947071365.1 uncultured bacterium
AGATGTAGCTCCGTCTCGTGGGCTCGGAGATGTGTATAAGAGACAGAGTTATGACAGATTCTATCAGACCCTTCGGCGGCATATCAGGCAGTACCCTGAAGCTGATCGCCATTATCACAATGTTCATCGACCACACGGGAGCCACGGTACTCCGCGCCATACTGCGCCACCCCGATATTGCGAATGTGCAGCAGCGGAAAGTCTTCTGGTCAGGCGTTTACAGCCTTTCCCGGGATATCGGCCGTCTTGCCTTCCCCATCTTCTGTTTTTTAATCGTGGAGGGCTTCCTTCATACAAGAAATGCCAGAAAATACGCCGGACGGCTCTTCCTGTTCGCACTGATATCCGAGATCCCCTTTGACCTTGCCCTGAAGGGCAACTGGTTCTTCCCGGCCAAACAGAATGTTTATTTTACACTGCTTCTTGGCCTGCTTGTGATGATGGGAATCGTCTGGATCACCGCAAACGGCACCCGGAACATGTTCCTTGCCGTGATACCGATCGCCATCGGAATGTATCTCGCCTGGTGGATCGACACAGATTACAGCTACAAAGGCGTATTTCTGATTGCCGTCCTCTACCTGATGCGTTACAGCCGACTGTACCAGTGTATCGGCGGCGCTGCCTCCGTGACTTGGGAACTGCCTGCTCCCGTCGCCTTCATTCCCGTTTATCTCTACAACGGAAAACGCGGCCTGCAAATGAAATACTTTTTCTACTGGTTCTATCCGGTGCATCTGCTTCTGCTGCACGCAATCGCAGACTACGTCATCCCCACGCTGAAACTGTAAACCTGACGTTCTCGTTCACAACCAACATAAGGAGTCAACCAAAATGAACAAAAAAGAAATTGCCGAAATCAAACGCTTATTCCACCCGGACCGCTGCCCGATCACCCGCATCTGCGGCTGCTACGTGGACGGAGAAAAGAATAAGAAAACAAAGATGAAAGAAGCATTCCTCTCTCTTCCCGAGGAAGAAATGTTCAAATATTTTGAGATTCTGAAAAAGACTCTTTCCGGCACCATCGGCCGCAATCTCCTGGATATGGAATTTCCTCTCACCGAGGAGACGGGAGGCGGCGCACAGGAGTACCTGATGAAGCTGAAAAGCAGCCAGCTAAAAGATGATGAACTGCTGGATGAATTCTATGACAAAGTAATCGAGACATTCATGTACCCGGAAAACTACTACATCGTCCTGATCCACGCAGCCTACGATATTCCGAAAAAAGCCTCTGACGGCATGGAAATGTTCGATGCCTCGGATGATGTTTACGACTTTATCCTGTGCTCCATCTGCCCTGTCAAGCTGACGAAGCCGGGACTTTGCTACAATGAGGACACAAATACGATCGAACAGCGCATCCGGGACTGGTTCGTGGAAATGCCTGTGACCGGATTTCTGTTCCCTGCCTTTACAGACCGCAACACGGATATCCACAGTATTTTATACTATTCCAAGAATCCGGAGGAACTGAACGCAGAATTTGCAAGACTTCTGCTGGGCTGTGAGCTTCCGCTTTCCGCCTCCTCCCAGAAAGAGACTTTCAATGCGCTGATAGCCGAAACGCTTCAAAATGACTGTACATACGAGACTGTAAAAACGATCCACGAAACCTTAAGCGGCCTGCTGGAGGAACGCAAGGACGACCCGAATCCGGTGGCCCTGGACAAGAACGACGTAAAACGGCTGCTCGCGGAAAACGGAGCTGCCGAAGAGACCCTGGAGCATTTTGATGAAGAATTTGAACAGGCCGGCGGCGACAATCAAACCGCACTGTACGTCTCCAACGTGGTCAACACAAGAAAATTTGAGATCAAAACGCCGAATATCGTCATTCAGGTCAAGCCGGAATGCGCAGACCTGATCGAGACAAGAATGCTGGACGGAAGGCCGTACTTCGTCATCCCGGCGGATGATTCCGTGGAGGTCAATGGGATTCCGGTTCGGACGATCCGGAATCCCGTTCAGGACGATCCAGAGTGAAAAGTAGGAATAACTCACAAATAATCAAAGGATATTATCCGGATATTCAGGTTCACACAAATGTTTATCAATACGCTTCAGGTAAGATTTTAACAAAAAAGCGCAAAAATACGGAAATGTATATATATCATCACTAAATCCTATATTTCCCGCTGTGAATTTCAATCCATACTGAATATCCGGATACTTATCGCTTTGAATCAGGGTGCGTAATGATTTGGCTGTTCCTCTCTTTGCCTTTACCTCAACTGGCAGCAGATTTTGCTGTGTTCTGACAAAAAAATCCTCTTCCAGCGTAGAATCTTCCCGTTTATAGTAGTACAATCCATATCCGCATTTCACCAGTGCCTCTCCGACCATGTTTTCATACAAAGCGCCTTTATATACGCCAAGGTTTTTATTTGCGCGCAAATCATCCTGTGCTTCATCATCCAGCATTGCCACAAAGAGTCCCGTATCAAAGAAATACATCTTATATTTTGCGTCATCATAGTTTCCCTTTAGCGGAAGCTCCGGGAAATTAAGACAATAGCATATTTGTACAATTCCTGTATCCTTCAGCCATTCAATACCTGTCTCTTATAAACATCTCCGAGCCCACGAGACGGAGCTACATCTCGTA
>CAMTFT010000456.1 GCA_947071365.1 uncultured bacterium
GATGTAGCTCCGTCTCGTGGGCTCGGAGATGTGTATAAGAGACAGGTATGGGACTTTCCACACTGGCGGTACTGATCTTTTCCAACATGATCATTTCCGCTATGCGTAATATTATTCCGGATCAGGTACGTCTTCCGGCCTACATCGTTATCGTGGCATCCCTCGTAACGATCGTAGACCTGGTGATGCAGGCTTACGTGCCGGGCCTTTACAGCGCGCTTAGCATTTACATTCCGCTTATCGTCGTTAACTGTATCATTCTGGGACGTGCTGAGGCGTATGCAAACAAGGTCACTCCGGATCTTGCCATCATGGACGGTATCGGAATGGGCCTTGGCTTCACGATCGCCCTGACTGTCATCGGCCTTGTCCGTGAGTTTCTCGGAGCAGGTACAGCCTTCGGCGTTACCGTACTTCCCGAGGCATGTGAGCCGATCGCCATCTTCATAAAGGCGCCGGGCGCTTTCCTCGTCATGGCTGTCCTGATCGCGATTCTGAACGGAGCCCACATCTCCACCGCTGCAAATAAAAAGGTAGAGGGCTGCGACGGCTGCTGCGCATCCTGCGCAAAATCCTGTGACAAAGAAGGAAAGGAGGAAACGAAAGCATGAATACATCTTTGCTCTTAATCATTATTACAACTGCCCTGGTCAATAACGTTGTACTCAGCCAGTTCCTGGGCATCTGCTCCTTCCTCGGCGTATCAAAGCAGATAAAGACATCTGCCAGCCTCGGAGGCGCTGTTATCTTTGTAATCACGATCTCCTCCGGTGTGGCAAACCTGCTGTACACCTTCCTTCTGGAGCCGCTGCATCTGGAATACCTGAATACCATCGTATTCATTCTGGTCATCGCAACGCTGGTTCAGATGGTGGAAATGTTCCTGAAAAAGACGTCTCCGGCCATCTATCAGGCCCTTGGCATTTACCTGCCGCTGATCACAACGAACTGTGCCGTTCTCGGTGTCGCTCTCACGAACGTTCAGAACGGATACAGCTTTATAGAAAGCGTCACGGCAGGATTTGGTACTGCTGTCGGCTACACCATCGCCATCGTGCTTCTTGCCGGCATCCGTGAACGGATCGATGAATCCAGCATTCCCGCACCGTTCCGCGGCGCACCCGTTGTCCTTTTGTCTGCAGCCCTCATGGCGATCGCTTTTATGGGCTTTGGCAGCCTGTCACTGTAAAGGAGGAAAGTTATGCAAGCAATTATTATAGCCACCGTAGCGGTGGGCATTATCGGCCTCCTGATGGGCTTGCTCCTGATTACGGTCGATAAAAAATTCAAAGTAGAAGTAGATGAAAAAGAGATCGCAGTGCGGGAATTCCTGCCGGGCAACAACTGCGGCGCCTGCGGCTATGCCGGCTGTGATGCCATGGCATCCGCCATCGTCCATGAGGAAGCTCCCGTAAACGGATGTCCCGTGGGCGGCGCTGCCGTTGCAGAAAAAATCGCCCACATCATGGGCGTGGAAGCGGAAGAAACGGAAAAGATGGTGGCCTTCGTAAAATGCTCCGGCGACTGTGAAAACGCCGCCGCAAGGGCTCATTACGTCGGCATCAGCGACTGTTCCTCCGCTGTTGCCAGCGGACTTTCTCCCTGGACGTGTGATTACGGATGTCTCGGCTTCGGCTCCTGTGCCGCCGTTTGTCCTTTCGATGCGATCCACGTAGAGAACGGTGTAGCCCGGGTAGACCGGACAAAATGCCGCGCTTGCGGCAAATGCGTTGCTGTTTGTCCGAAGCATCTGATCGAGATCCTTCCAGACAAATCGCCATACGCAGTACGCTGCTCCAACCGCGACCGCGGAGCCGCTGTCAAGAAGGTCTGCAGCGCCGGGTGTCTGGCCTGCAAGCTTTGTGAAAAGCAGTGTGAATCTGATGCGATCCACGTAGAAAACAGCGTGGCACATATCGATTATGAGAAATGTATCGGATGCGGCAAATGTGCTGAAAAGTGTCCGGTAAAGGTCATCAAAAAACGCGTTTAAAAGAAAACATACATGACAAAAATATGCTTCGTTCGGTTTCAGGCCAAACGAAGCATATTTTTGTCAGAAACGAAAAAAGAGGCCTGACATCATTTGCCAGACCTTTTTCTATATCCAGAATGCGGCAGTATCTCATACTTTGCTGTGCCTCTCGCATACGCCATTCGCTGTTTTGAGCTATGCATCCTGTACGCGTCACTCGTTATTTGGAACGGATAAACTCTGCAATCGCTTTGTCCCAGCCCTGGATATGATTTACGAGCCACTCCGTGATATTCTTGTTCACTGCGTCTACAAAAGCAGCGCTCGGCCCCTCTTCCTCTTCCAGCATCTCACGCAGCTCACAGACAGCCTTCTTGAACTCCTCATGCTTCTCATGATGCTGATCCAGCTTGTCATAACCAACTTCCTTCTGAAGCTTCTCTTCGTCTGTGAAATGGAACTCCGTATAATCCATCAGGAAATCCAGCGTCTTAACTGCGGTCACCTTCTCAGTTCCCTTCTCAATGCTCTCTACCAGCTTATTTACCCGGTCGATCAGCTCCTTGTGCTCGCTGTCAATCAGCTCGTTGCCTGTGTACAAACTCTCGTCAAATACGATTTTCATACAAATATCC
>CAMTFT010000457.1 GCA_947071365.1 uncultured bacterium
TACACCTATTAAGTCGTCGGCAGCGTCAGATGTGTATAAGAGACAGGTATCAATTGATCCCAGTCTTTGCTTTGCGGAACCATGATCATAAAATCCTGCCTGCACCACTTTGGCTTAAAGGAAACCAGCTCCTGATCAGGCTCTCCGGCAAAGAATGTAAAATCGCCCAAAATCGCCATTGCCGAAACCGGATGCTCCCTGTCTGTCACATAGACATTTCCCATCACGCCCTGCAGGCAGGACCAGATCAGTGTCTCGTCCCAGCCTTCAAATATTTTGCCAGCTTTTGAGGGATCTGTCAACTCATAAACCATTATACGGTGATCCTTCTGGTTCCCTTCTCCAGCTCCACCTTCCTGCTGATCCCATCGTCGTCATACAGCTCATACGACGTTCCCGGCTCTGCGTAATAGTAAAGCTTCAGATCGTTCCAGTCGATATCCCCGACCTTTTCACCGCCTGCTGACAACGGCAGAATATGACCTTTGCGGATAAAAATAACGACCTCATCCAGGGGACTCGTGATAAAGTGATGGCCTGCTGGAAGTATCTTCTCTTCTGTCACTTCATTGTCTGCAAAGCGAAGCATTTTCATGGATTCCGGCAGGTAAACGATCCTGCCTGATGCGTTCTGCTCATACACGGGAGCGATCATCATGCTCTCCCCTATCATAAGCTGGTCTTCCACGCGCCTTGCAATGGAATCCTCGGGCCAGACAAACCCGAGTGGTCTTGCATACATCTCGTTTTTCAGGGCAGCCTTCATAAATTCGCTGTACAGATACGGAAGCAGGCGGTATCTGATGCCTATGATCTTTGAAAATGATTTCGTATTTTCGAATGCATACGCTTCCTGTCTGCGCGTACCGTCCGCCGCATGGTTTCTCATCAGCGGCATAAAGATCCCCAGCGCCAGCCACCGAAGCACAAGATCCTCTGTCGCATCGCTGCCGAATCCGCCGATATCCGCTCCGGTATACAGAAAGCCGCACATATTCAAGGACGGAAGCATTTTCAGGTTCATCAGAAGATGCGACCACCAGGATTTATTGTCTCCCATCCAGACTCCTCCGTAGCGGTGCATGCCGATGTAAGAGGAGCGGGAAAACATCAGAATACGTCTTTCCGGCTCCAGCTCCTCAAAGGCCTCGCCCGCGGAGCGCGTCATATAGTATCCGAACAGATTATGCACCTTGTCATGGCGTATTCTCTGACCTTTGTAATTGTGATAAAAGCTCCTGTAATCCTCCGGATTCTTCTCCAGTGAAAGAACGAGATCCTTAAATTCAAAGAAGGTCTTCACATCCAGATTCATCGTCCTGTATTCTTCTATCTTGTCAAAGACTTTCTTAAGTCTCCTCTCTGAATAAAAGATCGCCGGTTCATTCATATCGTTCCAGAAACCATCAATACCTTTATCCAGCAGATATTTATATTTCAGGCCGAACCATCTTCTCGCATCGTCGCTTAACATATCCGGGAAATGGCAGCGTCCCGGCCAGACACCTACGGCAAAATTCTCTCCGTTCTCATCCTTGCAGAAATAATTGTTCCGGACTCCCTCTTCATGCACCTCGTAACCCTCTTCCACTTTTACTCCGGCATCAATGATCGGTACGAGATGGATGCCCTGCTCCTTCATCTCATCTACAAGCTGCTCAAAATCAGGAAAGCTCTCCCGGTCGATCGTAAAGTCCTTATAACGCTCCATATAATCAATATCAAGATAAATACTGTCGATCGGGATATGATTTTCACGGTAGCTCTTCGCCACCTCCCGCACCTCCTGCGACGTGCGGTAACTCCAGCGGCTCTGGCCGAAACCAAAGGCCCACTTCGGCGGCAGGAAGGACTGCCCGATCATCTGACGGAACTCCTTCACAATACCGTCCGGTGTCTCCCCATCGATCACGTATAGCTCATAGCTGTCGCCCTCGACCTGAACAGTCAAACGGCTGTATACCGTATAACCGATGTCAAATGTGATCTTATCCGGCGTATCAACGAACAGGCCGAAGGATCTGCCATCCGCGCCCGACACAATGATAAAATTGTGCGCACCGTACAGCGACCGCGTATCCTCCTGATGGTTCGGTTCATCGGTACAGTTGCTTACATAAATCCAGCCGCGCTTATTGATTCCGCGCACGTTTTCTCCCAGTCCATATACGATATCATCCGGCTTCATTTCATACTGAAGCGTGTCCCCTGTTTTCTCGAAATATGGAAGCTGCCCTGCCAGAGCCTCCGGCTTATTTATGACTGCCTCCGTCTCAATCGGAGTGCCAAATACGTATCTCCTTACCATAATATCTCCCTACCTGTCTCTGAAAATATTTGTCATCCTTCTGACATTTATTCCCGCGAGCAACCAGCCAAGTACCCATGATTGCATAGATATTTGGCGACTGCCACGGGGTATTTGATTTGAGAAACTTCCGTACTAATGATACACGGATTCCCCGTTTCGTGCAAGCATGAAGCGCATGACTTTTATTATTGTTCATGCGCCTCCAGTTACAGTTCAGCCAGCCACTGTCAGAGAAGATTGCAGAGCCACCTGAAAGCGACTAGAGCGAGTCTTTACAAGTACTT
>CAMTFT010000458.1 GCA_947071365.1 uncultured bacterium
TAATTGTACAATACAAGATATAGTGATATATAGGATTAGATGGAGGATTATATAGTGTTTAAGGTTGTAAAACGTGATGGAGAGATAGCAGAATTTGATTTGGCAAAAATCAGCGGGGCCATTGCGAAAGCATTTGAAGCAAGGCAGATGGAATACAACAACGATATGATCGATCTTCTGGCATTGCGCGTGACGGCGGATTTTCAGAAGAAGATCAAAGACGGGTTGATCGATGTGGAGAGCGTGCAGGACAGCGCAGAGCAGGTGCTGATTCAGGCGGGCTACGCCGATGTGGCAAAGGCATATATTCTCTACCGCAAGCAGCGGGAGAAGATCCGCAACATGAAATCCACGATACTCGACTATAAGGAGATCGTGAACAGCTACGTCAAGGTAGAGGATTGGCGTGTAAAAGAAAATTCCACCGTGACATACTCTGTCGGCGGCCTGATTTTGAGCAATTCCGGCGCTGTGACAGCCAATTACTGGCTGTCTGAGATTTACGATCAGGAGATCGCAGAGGCGCACCGCAACGCGGATATCCATATTCATGATCTTTCCATGCTCACCGGATACTGTGCAGGCTGGTCTCTGAAGCAGTTGATCGTTGAGGGGCTTGGCGGCATCAAGGGCAAGATCACCTCTGCCCCGGCGAAGCATCTTTCCGTACTGTGCAACCAGATGGTGAATTTCCTCGGCATCATGCAGAATGAGTGGGCCGGTGCGCAGGCGTTTTCATCCTTTGATACGTATCTGGCGCCCTTCGTAAAGGTTGACAATCTGTCCTATCCGGAGGTCAAGAAGTGTATTGAATCCTTTATTTACGGCGTTAATACGCCGAGCCGCTGGGGAACACAGGCTCCGTTTTCCAATATTACGCTGGACTGGACGGTTCCGGATGATCTGGCGGAGCTTCCGGCCATCGTGGGCGGACAGCCGATGGATTTCTGTTACAAGGACTGCAAAAAAGAGATGGATATGATCAATAAGGCATTTATCGAGACGATGATCGAGGGCGATGCCAATGGACGCGGTTTCCAGTACCCGATCCCGACATATTCCATCACGAAGGACTTTGACTGGTCGGAGACAGAAAATAATAAGCTGCTCTTTACGATGACAGCGAAATACGGCACTCCGTATTTTTCCAATTATATTAACAGCGATATGCAGCCCAGTGATGTGCGTAGCATGTGCTGCCGTCTGCGCCTTGACCTGCGGGAGCTCCGCAAAAAGATGGGCGGATTCTTCGGATCAGGTGAAAGCACGGGAAGCGTCGGCGTAGTTACGATCAACCTTCCGCGGATCGCATACCTGGCGGCAAATGAAAAGGATTTCTACCGCAGGCTGGATCATATGATGGATGTGTCGGCTCGTTCTCTGAAGATAAAGAGAGATGTCATTACAAAGCTTCTGGAAGAGGGACTGTATCCGTACACAAAGCGTTATCTCGGTTCCTTTGAAAATCATTTTTCCACGATCGGACTGATCGGCATGAATGAGGCGGGGCTGAATGCAAACTGGCTGCGCAAGGATTTGACGCATGAGGAGACACAGCAGTTCGCGAAGGATGTTCTGAATCACATGAGGGAGCGTCTCGTAAATTATCAGGAGGAGTACGGCGATCTGTACAATCTGGAGGCAACTCCGGCGGAGTCCACCACGTACCGTCTTGCAAAGCATGACAGGGCGCGCTGGCCGGAAATCATCACAGCAGGAAAGCCGGGAGACACCCCGTACTATACGAACAGCTCGCACCTTCCGGTGGACTTTACGTCTGATATCTTTGATGCGCTGGATATTCAGGATGAGCTGCAGACACTGTATACATCAGGTACGGTATTCCATGCATTTCTGGGCGAGCGCCTTCCGGGCTGGAAAGCCGCTGCGACGCTGGTACGCAAGATTGCAGAGAATTACAAGCTTCCGTACTATACGATGTCTCCGACATACTCTATCTGTCAGGCACATGGATATCTGGACGGCGAGCAGCAGGTCTGCCCGATCTGCGGTGAGCGCACAGAGGTGTACAGCAGGATTACGGGATATTACCGTCCGGTGCAGAACTGGAATGACGGCAAGACCCAGGAATTTGCGAACCGCAAGCTGTACGATATCGCCAACTCCCGTCTCAAGAGAAAGGGAGCGGACACAAATCCAATGTACCGCGCCGGGATGAATGTGACGGTGAATGCAGACAGTGATGCGCAGGAGCAGAACACAGTACAGGAGCAGAACGCAGCACAGGAAGTAAGCGCGACAGTGCAGAACGCAGAAGAGGCTGCGCAGGGCAATGGACAGAAGGCAGTGCGTTATCTTTTCACGACAAAGACATGCCCGAACTGTAAAATTGCGAAGGAAATGCTCCGCGGAGAGCCGTATGAGCTTGTAGACGCAGAAGAGAATCAGGAGCTGGTCAGCCAGTTTGGCGTTATGCAGGCGCCGACGCTGGTAGTCATGCATGATGGAGAAGTGGACAAATATGTCAATGCGTCCAATATCAAAAAGTATGTGGATAAGCTGGTATCAAATGCGTAATATACGAGGCTGTCTCTTATACACATCTGACGCTGCCGACGACTTAATAGGTGTAG
>CAMTFT010000459.1 GCA_947071365.1 uncultured bacterium
ACACCTATTAAGTCGTCGGCAGCGTCAGATGTGTATAAGAGACAGGTCCTGGTACAGCACCTCCCAGTGCTCTCCGAGAATCCGGGCATTGCCGTCTGACTTGCCCCGCTTGTGATAAAAACTCTCGACGATCTTCTTCGTAGACGCCTGCTCCTGCTGCTCCTTTGACAAAGCATGTTTTGTCAGCTCATAGGAATTCTGGAACATCTGGTTCTCCACCATGCAGGCTTCCACCTCCCGGTCGAAGCTGTTCTGGAAATTATCCTGAATCATCCATATTCCAAATACAGTCAGAAAAATTATGAAAACCGGCGTCGTGATAAAAAACAGTTTCCAGGATAATTTCATTGCCCCTCCTGCCGCATTTTGATGCGCCGCCTATACTACCAGCCGGTATCCCACCTTGTAGATTGCCGTAATGTGCTCTTCCAGCCCCAGCTTTTTCTTAAGGCGCTGTACGTGAAGATCCACCGTACGGCTGTTCCCGCTGTACTCTCCGCCCCAGACATTCTCATAAATCGTTTCCCGGTAAAGCGCCCTGTTCTTATTTCTCAGAAACAAAAGCAGAAGCTCGTATTCCTTCGTCGTCAGATCCACCGGACTTCCGTCCTGAGTGACGGTCCGTGAATCCGTATCAATCTCAATATTCAAAAGACGCAGCTTCCGTTCTGTCTTTTTGTATCTGCGGAGCACTGTCTCCACCCGGGCAAGAAGCTCAGCAATCTCAAATGGCTTTGCGATATAATCCTCCGCGCCCATTTTCAGTCCCCTGACCTTCTGCTGCGTCTCTCCCATAGCAGTCAGAAAAATCACCGGAATATCCACTGCCTTCGCGTATTCCAGCACCTCATATCCGTTCAGCTTCGGCAGCATGATGTCCAGCAGCATCAGGTCAAAGGTCCGCTCCTGGATCACGTTGGCCGCCTCCTCCCCATCCGATGCTATCTCGCACTGATAACCTGCCTTTACCAGATTCATCCGGATCAGGTTTGCGATGGGTTCCTCGTCCTCTACAATCAGAATCTTAATCATTTTGCTCTCCCCGTTGTCGTTTCTATCTGATTTTCAGAGTATCACAGTTTTCCGTTTCTGCCAAGGGAAGGCCCAAGTCTTAATCATTTCTTAAGATATTACAAAATAAGCTTTTCATTCATTATACAATGCATCAACTCATCAAACGAAGCCGCATCACTCCTGCTCATCAGCTCCTCCATCCTGTTCAGATTGAGGTCAGAATGCTCCAATTCCCTTGAATACCGCCATGCGATCTGTGTCCGTTCCTCCAGTGTGAGCGCCATGCAATTTTGCCTTGTGACGCTTGCCTGATTCACGGGCTTCATCTGCTCCGCGAACTCTATCTGCTTTGCGTACTCCATCTGATCCACGGGCTGCATCCGCTTTTCTGGCTTCAGCCGCTCCGCGAGTTCTATCTGCTTTGCGTACTCCATCTCCCGCAGGAGTAGCGTGCTAACCACTGCCATTTTCGTTTTCGACAGCACATCTCCATCATAGACCGCTCCGCAAAAATACGTAAACAGAAAGTAGACCATAAGCTGCTCTGTCTCTGTATCCATCCACGTGCAGCCACCTTTCTGCCATTCTTTTTCACATTCAGCTTTTGCCCTGAGATACTCCTTCCCACCTTTTCCATACAGCGTTTTCCGGCAGAGCGAAAGCCACCGCGGCCACGTTTCATCCAATACCTCAAGCTCGTCCAGAAGCTGCATAAGCGCACGCATCCGGTTCATCCGGTGTTTCTGGAACGCTTCATTTCGCCCGGGCCTGTCAAATTCATGCTGTCGTTTTTCGGACTCGTACTGTCGCTGTCTCGATTCAGATTGCTCCTTTTCACACGGCAGCTTCTCCCGGTAACACTCCAGCTTACTGCAAAACTTCTCAGATCTTCCGGCTTTATCGTACCGCTCCAGCAGCGACTCAATATCAAAAATCCGTCTGGCATCGATACGGTTCTGCACGTCATGCGCCAGCGCCAATACCGTTGCCATGCGAATCTCTATTTTTTCCTGCCGATTCTGCAAAATCCGAAACATCAGCTTCCGACAATCCTGCAACGCGGAGTAAAGAAAGAAGTCAAATTCTTCCTCCTCTTCTTCCAGTTCATTTTGTTTTTCAATAAAACAGACCTTCTGGCTGCGATCCAGCAGCATTTTGGCAACCACCGGGCACGACAGAGAAAGCGATATCTCCCGCTCATTATCGAACTCTTCCACATGCCTTGGATACCTTCGGCAGGTACGGCACAGCATATCCGGCCCTGCCTCCGCATAAATATCACAGAGATTCTCTTCATTTAAGAACGCACAGCGTTTCCCGTACTGTTCAAAGGTACTTTCTTTCCAGTCAATGGAATTCGCCAGACGATTCCCAAAAGGCCCACGAAACGCCCTGTATTTTTTCAATGATTTCTCATCAATCACTATCTGCCAGCCGGCGCAGCACGTCGCCGGACACGCAGAAGCAATACATTTAAACTCACGATAATAATCCGGTACAGTATATTTCATCTGAAACTTCCTTCCCACCATCAAAGGCCGGAGGCTGTCTCTTATACACAGCTGACGCTGCCGACGA
>CAMTFT010000460.1 GCA_947071365.1 uncultured bacterium
TACACCTATTAAGTCGTCGGCAGCGTCAGATGTGTATAAGAGACAGGGAAAATGGCAAAACTGTGCTGTATTCCACGCATTATCTTGAGGAAGCGCAGTTTCTTTGCGACCGCATCTATATGATCTGCAGCGGCAGGATCGTTGCCAGCGGGACACCGGAGGATCTGATGGAACAGACCGGATGCGGCAGCCTGCGGGAAGCGTTTCACGTGATCTACGGAAAGCAGGAGCAGAAGGAAGGCGGTTTTTTGGGCGGCAGAGGAGATAGTACGGAAGAAACTGACATGGAAGATAAGGAAAGCGGTTTTTCGGGCGGCGGAGCAGATAGTGTGGAAGAAGCCAACATGGAAGATAAGGAAAGTGGTTTTTTGAGCGGCGAAGCAGACAGTACGGAAGAAGCTGAACTGGAAGATAAAGGGGGCGTCAGATTATGAGGAAAATTGCTGTATTGGTGAAAAAAGAAGTACGTGATATCCTCCGGGATAAGAAGACGCTGGTCATGATGGTTGTGGTGCCGATTCTTCTGTATCCGCTCATTATTATCGGTATGTCGATCGGTATCAGCCTGTTTATGAACGCGCAGGAGGACAATGAGCATACGGTTGGATACGACGCTGCATATGAAGCGGAAATACGGCAGATGGAAGCACTGTATCAGGAGCATCAGGATGAGATTGACTGGAAGATGGAATTTATGCCGGAGGAAAAGAAGATTTCGGATTCAGATGGAGGGAAGGTATCAGACGCAGAGACGGTATCGGATGCAGGGAAGATATCAGATGCAGCAAAGATATCCGATTCAAGTGCAGAAGATACATCAGATAGGGACGACGCAAAGCAGGATCGCATCAGTTCCTACGATGTGTGGATGGATATGGAGCGTGACGATAACAACGCTTTGCATGTGACTCTGTCCTACACTTCCACAGCAGACGGATCTGACAGCACAAGACGGGCGCTGGAGGAGGTGCTGGAGCTGTACCGGGAAAAGCTTGCGGTGGAGTGTGTGGAGCAGGCAGGACTGGACAGATCCGTCCTGTATCCTGTCATCTGCGAGGCAAAGGACAGCGCTACGCTTTCTGAGAGCTTTGGCATGGATATTGGCGGTAGTATCGGTATGATGCTGATGGTGACGATCCTTCTTGGGGCGGTATATCCGGCGATTGATTCTACAGCGGGCGAGAAGGAGAGGGGGACGCTGGAGACACTGCTCACCCTCCCGGTGACAAATTTCCAGATGATATTCAGCAAATTTATATCGGTGTCTCTGTTTGCCTGTGTGACAGCCGTTCTTTCGCTGTTGTCTCTGGGCGGTTCTGTATTGTTTCTGATCTTCGGAATTTCGGATACGATGGGAGGTATGTTTGAGGGCTTCTCTGTTATGTCCATACTGCCCTATGTGCCGCTGCTTCTGCTGACGCTGATTGCCACTGCGCTGCTTGCTACATCGTTATGCATGTGCTTCTGCGTATTTGCCAAGAGCTTTAAGGAAGCAAACAACTACGTGACACCGGTGCTTCTGGTGGTGATGTTTGCATCTATGGTGGCTATGATCCCATCGATTGAGCTGGATTACAGGACGGCGCTGATACCGATCGTCAATGTTTCTCTGATGATAAAGCAGATGATATCAGGACAATTGTCGCTGTCGCTTGTTGCAATTACGATGTGCATAAATTTTGCCTGCAGCATTTTGATCGCCTGGGTGCTGGCTAAGATGTATGACAGTGAAGCGATCCTGTTTTCCGATGGGTTCCGAAGCTTCCGGCTTTTCCAGAAGCGCTCTGATATCAAAAAGGGGACGGTTCCGGATATCGGTGACGTTGTAGTAGCCATTACGGTTCTGATCCTGTTGGTGCTGTATGTGGGAAGTGCGGCGGCAGTGCGCACGGACGCGATTACTGGAACTGCTGTGAACCAGCTTATCATCCTTGCGGTACCGGTTTTCACGGTATGGTATATGAAGAGCGATATAAAACAGCTCTTTTCCTTCAGGAAACCGCAGAAGGGAAGTGTTTTTGGGAGTGTTCTGCTGTATCTCGGGTCATACTGCCTGATCGTCGTGATCGCAGCGATTTTGACGGGGCTGCTTCCTGAGAGCACATCAAACCTTCAGGAGACCTTTGTCCCTATTGTGGAAGCACCGCTTCCGCTCATGCTGCTTGTGATCGCTGTGATGCCGGCCATCGGTGAGGAAATTTTGTTCCGCGGTTTTCTGCTGGGAAGCCTGCGGGAAAAGACAGGCAGGCCCATCCTTGCCGTGTTGATCAGCGGCCTTGTATTTGGAGCATTTCATATGAGCCTTGTAAAGCTGCTGCCGACCTTCCTGCTGGGTGTACTGTTTGCCGGGATCGTCTGCCGTACGGGAAGCATTTACGTGACCATGGGGCTGCATTTCCTGAATAATGCCGTATCCATGCTGGCGATGAAATATCCGGGGCAGGTGGAGCGGATCGCGCCGGTGCTCGTAAAAGAGAGGCTGAGCCTGTTGGAGATGGGGATCATGGTGCTTGTCGGGGCGATACTTGCAGGATCTGGATGGTCTGTCTCTTATACACATCTCCGAGCCCACGAGACGGAGCTACATCTC
>CAMTFT010000461.1 GCA_947071365.1 uncultured bacterium
ACCTATTAAGTCGTCGGCAGCGTCAGATGTGTATAAGAGACAGACCATGTTCACTTCTTTCATTGCCTCCTCCATGCTGTAGCCCTGGCCCAGCAGGATACCGGCACGCCTGTTGCGGCTGTGCATACTGGCACACGTAACGATTAGATCGCCGATTCCCGTAAGGCCGGAAAATGTCTCCAGCCTTCCGCCCATCTTCATGCCGAGCCGGGCGATCTCCACCATTCCTCTTGTGATGATCGCCGCCTTCGCGTTATCTCCGTATCCCATTCCGTCCGCAATCCCGGCAGCCAGAGCAATCACATTCTTGAGGGCGCCCCCAAGCTCAATCCCCAGCATATCCGCACTGATGTACACGCGGAATACGGGACTCATAAAGATTTTCTGGAGATACCGCGCAGTCTCCTCGCTCTTTGCGCCAATGACGCACGTCGTGGGAAGCCCCTTTGCCACCTCCTCCGCATGGCTTGGCCCGGAAAGTACGGCGGACTGCGATTGCGGGATCAGTTCCTCCACAATGTCCGTCATCGTCTTCAGCGTACTCTCTTCAATGCCCTTGGCAGCACTGACGATGAAGGTGCCGGGCTTTACATAAGCGCTCATCTTTTCTGCCGTCTCCCTCACACATTTGGAGGGGACAACGAGAAGCAGTATCTCCTTGCCTGACACGGCTTCTTCCAGATCCGAAGTCACCAGGATCTTTTCGGGAAGCACCACCTCGGGAAGCTTTGAGATCCGGCGCGTGCTGCGTATTTTCTCAGCTTCTGTCTCACGATGCGACCAGAGCGTCACATCATTTCCATTTTCATTTAAAAGGATCGCAAGAGCCGTCCCCCAGCTTCCTGCTCCTATCACACCTATTTTTGTCATATTTCCTCCAAACAGCCGTCATGATTCCTTCCTGCGGAAAATGGCCGTCATGATTCCTTCTTGTGGAAAAGGTACGTTTTCCGCTCTTCATGATGCAGCAGCCTGCGAATGTTTGCCCTGTGCATCCAGAATGCCAGCAGCGTCAGCACTACACCGATACCGTACATCTCATTCAGATAGTTCTGCGTCATGCCGAACATGCCGTTCTGCCCCATTACCACCAGCTCGATCATGAATCCGACATAGACCAGCAGGGAGCCCAGTGAGACGTAATGCGTCAGAAACAGTGTACACGCAAAGGTAACAAACGCGAACAGCGTCAGATACCAGTTCAGTGAGAGGATCAGTCCCGCCGTCGCTGCGATTCCCTTCCCCCCGCGGAAATTCAGATAAAACGGAAAATTGTGCCCCAGAATGACTCCCGCCGCCGTGTAAAAACTGAGAAGCGGCAGAATATCCGCATACTTCTCACCAAATACTGCTTTTACCACCAGCACGGCGATCACACACTTAAAGGCATCTCCCAGAAGTGTGATCGCTCCGGCCTTCGTCCCCATGGTCCGCAGCATATTCGTCGTGCCGGCATTTCCACTGCCGTATTTCCGGATGTCGATGCCGTGCATCCGCCCGTATATATAGCTCGTCTGAAACAATCCAAACACATAGCCTATCACCAGGCATACTAAACGTTCCATCAGTCTTCCTTATCCTTTCGCTCTCTGATAATGAATTTCAGCGACGTACCCTTAAAGCCGAAGGTATCTCTTATCTTGTTCTCCAGATATCTCGTATAGGAAAAGTGCATCAACTGCTTGTCATTTACGAATATGACAAAGGTCGGCGGCTTTACAGCAACCTGCGTAATATAGAACAGCTTCAGTCTCTTACCCTTATCGGAAGGCGGCTGCTGCAGTGCCACCGCTTCCGCCATGATCTCATTGAGCACTCCCGTTGCCACCCGCAGCGTCTGATTTTCAATGACCATATCGATAGTCTCAAACAGCTTCGGAAGGCGCTGCCCCGTCTCCGCAGAGATAAAGATGATCTCCGCGTACGGCATATAGGAGAGAACGTGACGGACATCGTTCGTATACTTGTAGATCGTCTTATCGTCCTTCTCAATTGCGTCCCACTTATTTACGGCGATGACGATTCCCTTTCCCCTGTCATGGGCAATTCCGGCAATCTTGGCATCCTGCTCCGTAACTCCCTCCGTCGCATCGATCATGATGACAACGACATCGGCACGCTCCACAGCCGTCACAGTACGGATGATGCTGTACCGCTCCAGCTCCTCTTTGATCTTATTCTTGCGCCGCAGCCCCGCCGTATCGATAAAGACGTACTCCCGTCCCTTCCAGGTCACGGCGGCATCCACAGCGTCCCGGGTCGTTCCCGCGATATCCGACACGATCAGACGGTTCTCTCCGATCAGCTTATTAATAAGAGAAGATTTTCCCACATTCGGCTTGCCGACAATGGCAATGCGCGGGCGGTCATCCTCCGACTCATCCATCTCGTGCGGATTAAAATAGGAAGTCACCTGGTCAAGCATATCTCCGATTCCCATTTTATTGCTGGCGGAAATGGGATACGGATCGCCGATCCCGAGATTGTAGAACTCATATACATCCGCTATGTTCTTTTCATAATTATCTACCTGTCTCTTATACACATCTCCGAGCCCACGAGACGGAGCTACATCT
>CAMTFT010000462.1 GCA_947071365.1 uncultured bacterium
GATGTAGCTCCGTCTCGTGGGCTCGGAGATGTGTATAAGAGACAGGAATTTATGAAAGACACGTACATTTCAGACTCAATTGTTTACGTGGGTGTTGACGACAGAACCATTGACCTGTTCGAAAGCCAGTACCACGTACCGAACGGAGTTTCCTACAACTCCTACATCATTTTCGACGAGAAGATCGCTGTAATGGACACGGTGGATCCAAGAGGAACACAGGAGTGGCTGGAAAATATAAAGAAAGCCCTTGACGGAAAGACACCTGACTACCTCGTTGTCCAGCATATGGAGCCGGACCATGCCGGCAATGTAAAGCTTCTGGCGGATATGTTCCCTGAAATGAAACTTGTGGGAAATAAAAAGACCTTCCCGATGATAGGCCAGTTCTTTGATCTCGCACTGCCCCAGGAAAGAATGGTCATCGTAGGCGAGGGAGACACGCTTTCCCTTGGCAGCCACACACTGCAGTTCTTCATGGCTCCGATGGTACACTGGCCTGAGGTCATGGTTACATATGAGCAGAGTGAGAAGATTCTCTTCGCCGCTGACGGCTTCGGAAAATTCGGTGCACTGGATGCCGAAGAAGACTGGACAGACGAAGCAAGACGTTATTTCATCAACATCGTTGGAAAATACGGCGCACAGGTACAGGCCCTTCTGAAAAAGGCCGCTACCCTCGATATCCAGATGATCTGCCCGCTGCACGGCCCGATCCTCAAAGAAGACCTGGGCTTCTACATCGGCAAATACCTGACCTGGAGCAGCTACGAGCCGGAGGAGGACGGCGTTGTGATCGCATACGCTTCCATCCACGGCAACACCGCGAAGGCCGCAAAGCAGTTCGCTGAAATCCTCGAGAAGAAAGGTGCAAAGAAGGTCGCTCTCTTCGACCTCGCAAGAAACGATATGGCAGAAGCGATCGCATCCTGCTACCGCTATGATAAGCTGGTTCTGGCCGCAGCCTCCTATGACGGCGGCGTATTCCCCTGCATGGAAGATTTCCTGAACCACTTAAGGGCAAAGAATTTCCAGAAGAGAAAGGTAGCCTACATCCAGAACGGAAGCTGGGCGCCATCTGCCGGCAAGACCATGAAGGCCATTGTCGAGCCTCTGAAAAACATCACAGAGGTTGAACCGATGGTTACGATCAAGTCATCTTTGAAGCCGGAGAATATCGCGGAGCTTGAGGCGCTTGCGGATGCGCTGCTGGCTTAACAGGATAAATACTTACATATATGCAAAAAGAGGAGCCTGCGCTCCTCTTTTTTGTAGATGGAATCTTAATAGAACTGGTGGTCTCCTAATTTTACGCCTTTTCCTGAACCCGTATTGAAGTAAAGGGCACTTCCGATCGGGTTCTCTCCGTTGATAGCCGCTACAGCCGCATCGTAGCAGGCGCTGGGGACGCCGTTTGCCAATGCACTTGCAAGGCTGCCGCTGGAGGCCGGTGTAAACTGACCGCTCTGGTAAATAACCTCACTGATGGAATTCGGGAAGGATGAGCTGTAAACACGGTTCATAACTACCGCACCTACCGCTACCATTCCATCGTAGCTCTGGTTGCCTGCTTCGCAGTAGATAAGCGCTGCCAGCAGGGATGTATCATCGGAACCTGCGGAAGAAGTCGTCTCTGCCGGAGCTTCTGTTTCCGCCGGGGCTTCCGTCTCTGCCGGGGCCTCGGTCTGTGCCGGAGCCTCCGTCATCGGTGTCGCAATATCCTGGTTTACCGGATTCCACCAGACATCATAGAGGATACCTGTACCGGAGTCATAGTAAAGTCCTGTGGATGCATCATAATAAATGCCTGTTGCCGGATCGTAATAGCTGCTGTCTGTGGAGCCTGTCCCGCTTTCTGCGGAAGAATCGTAGGAAGCGGTGACTACCGTATCGGTATCTGCATCGTAGTATTCTTCCACTTCATCATATGATGTATCACTGGTCTCCGGCTGCGCTGCAGTTTCCTCCGTATATGTTTCTTCTGTATACGTCTCTTCCGTATAATTCTCTGATGCTCCTGTATCTTCCGTATACGTCTCCTCAGGATAAGTCTCGCCGCCATTTGATGTATCTGTATACGTATTATCTGTGTATGCAGTATCTGTATACGATGGCTCTGTATATGTATCCGCAGAACCTTCCGTCTGCCGGTATACCTCATCCGTCGCAACTGCCGTATCCAGCAGAAGCACTCTGGAAACGTCCTCAGCAGATACGTAAGCAACATCATCCGCACCACGCTGTACCTGCAGCCAGTGTCCATTGTCCTGGGTCAGGATAAAGGAATCTCCGTATTCCAGAGAATCCAGCACCTCTGAGCCGCCATCCTCACCGGAATAGAGCTTGACATCATCCCACGTAGTGGCAACTCCCTCTACGCCGTGGCTCTGGGCCATGTTCTTTGCATCCTCACCGTAAACAAGATATTCATTCTTCACAAAACCGGTCAATCCGCCGGAATAGACCTCTGTCCACTCCTCTCCGCGGTTCAGCACCCAGGCTGCTCCGCCGTTGTACAGATAGCCGATGACCTGACTGTTCTCATCTGCCGAGCTGCGGATATTGATACCGG
>CAMTFT010000463.1 GCA_947071365.1 uncultured bacterium
ACACCTATTAAGTCGTCGGCAGCGTCAGATGTGTATAAGAGACAGGCACACGCCTCTGCCCGTCTTCTCCAGGAAGAGCTTCGTGAGCGCCAGAGTAAGCGTGATCTTCTGCTCCCTGAAATTCTGCAGGGAATAGCAGTTCTGCAGCCACTCCCAGGAGGATTTTCCGGACTCGCTGATCGCGTTTAACAGTGCAGCCGCATCATTGCTCTTCGTCGCCTCGTACGCCTTGTCCACGCGCTTATTTTCCTCATAGAAATGCATTGCGCGCAGGATCGCCCTGTCGTTGTCGATTTTGGAAAGATTTTTGAGCAGCATCTCCATGTCGCTCTCGCACAGCAGCTTCTTGCCCATAGCCGCCGCAGCCTGTTTCATTTCCAGCGGTACACTGGAGTATTCCTCGCTGAGATCCGCATGGCCCTTGCCCGTATTAACGATAACCAGATCATAGCCGATCTGTGAGAAGGAGAAATCTACCTGCTGGCACAGCTCATCATCACCCTTGGAAAAGTCCAGCAGAATCGTTCCGCCTGCTGCACACGCCATCTGATCCATCAGGCCAGACGCCTTGTCCCAGAAATGGTTCTCTGCATACTGCCCGATCCTTGCGTAATCGATGCAGCGCATTTTCCCGTCATTAAAGAAATAATTGATCATGGAACAGATCAGCATCTCGAAGGAAGCGGAGGAGCTGACACCTGCTGCCGCGATCACCTGAGTGGATACGTAAGCATTGAAGCCTGCCACCTGAAAACCGGACTGCTTCGCCGCCGTTATCATACCTGCCACGAGTGAAAGCGTCCCCTTGTTCTTCGGAACCTTCTCAAGCTCTCTCAGATTAATAATGACCCTTCCTTTGTATCCCTCACTGATGATCGTGATCACGTCCGTGCCGTTCGGGTACGCTGCCCCAATGGTATCCATGCTGATGCTGGCAGCCAGAATCTTTCCGCCATTGTGATCCGTATGGTTGCCGACGATTTCCGTCCGTCCCGGAGCTGTAAAGAATTCCATCTGCTCAGAATGGAACAGCTCTTTGTAATTCTTTGCCAGAGATTCATAGCGTTTCAGGCTTTCCCGGCTCTCACCGTAAATCTTTTCAAGTGCTGCTGTACTTGGCATTTTCATCGCAATACTCTCCTTTTCTTTTTTATATTATGGAAAACACGTTTTTTGTTTTTATCATATCCTCACTCGAAGCAAATTTCCTTAAATATCACGCGCAGAATAGGGAATATATTGCGCTCCTTGCCCTTTTAATGGTATAATCGAGATAATTTTCAGAAAAATATTGCAGGAGGTTCCCATGCAGATCATTACAGACCCGTTTCAAAAGGAATTAAAAGAACACGGCAATTACCAGTTCCCGCTCCTTATCTGCCGGGAACGGCTCTCCAAGTACGAGTCCGGCTCTTTTCTCTGGCACTGGCATCCCGAAATTGAGCTGACACTGATCGAAAGCGGCGAAATGAGCTACCATTTCAGCGACAGGAGTTTTCATCTTCGCTGCGGTGATGTGCTGTTCGGCAACGCAAACGCACTGCATGCCGGTGAGATGTTCCAGTCCCTTGACTGCGCCTATATTTCCATCACCTTTGACCCGAAGCTTATCTACGGATACGACAAAAGCTTGATCTTCCAAAAGTACGTCGAGCCTCTGATCTCCGATGTCTCACTTTCCGGCATTCATTTTGACGGCTCCCTGCCCTGGCATCGGGAGCTTGCTCTTCTCGTCCGGGATATCATCCGGCTTTACGATGAAAGACCTGACCTCTATGAAATGGATATCCTCTCGGATCTCCAGAAATTCTGGAAGCTGCTCTGCCTTCATTCGGAAGCAAAATCTCCCGCCTCCTCTGGCGAACTTCAGAACAATGAACGCATCCGTATGATTCTGGAATACATCAAAGTACACTACGCCTCCAAAATCTATCTGGAGGATATCGCCTCCTATATCGGCCTTTGTAAAAGTGAATGCTGCCGGCTTTTCAAACGGTGCATGAAGATCTCTCTGTTTGAGTTTCTGCTGGAATACCGCATCGAAAAAAGCCTGACCTTTCTGGCAGACCCCGGGCTTAACATCACGGAAATCGCCGAAAAATCAGGCTTTAATGATTCAAATTATTATTCGAAATCGTTTCGAAAGATCAAGGGCTGCTCCCCTTCCCTCTACCGGAAACGGCTGTCCGGAATAGAAATCCCGGGCAGGCCCTGCGCAAACGCCATTTATGGAAAGCGATAGATCCGGAATATCTCTTAATCCAGGTCGTTGCAGATCTTTATCATGGCATCGGCGAATATCTTCGCGCTCATCAAAAGCGTATCGATGACCATGAATTCATCATCGCCGTGCATATGGTTGTCTACATCCGGTGTCATACAGCCAAATGCAACGCCGCGGTCCAGATAATGAACGTAGGTGCCGCCGCCGGTGGACAGCGGTTCGCCCTTGATGCCGGTGTATCTCTCATAGCTTCCCAGCAGCGTCTTCACAAAAGCAGAATCTCCCGGAACGCCTGTCTCTTATACACATCTGACGCTGCCGACGACTTAATAGGTGTA
>CAMTFT010000464.1 GCA_947071365.1 uncultured bacterium
ACACCTATTAAGTCGTCGGCAGCGTCAGATGTGTATAAGAGACAGATTCAGTTCATCGGGAAGGATCGTATTTAAATCGGCAAAAGCAAACTGCCCCTTGCACTGCGGCTTGACACTTCCGAGATGATCTGTCACCTTATGATTACAAAAATCCTCAAAACGCTGCAGCGGGATCTTTCCGTTGCCGCATTCATACGCTGCCCGTTCCAGCGTTCTCTGGAATTCGATTCCCGAAAGCGGATGGTTCGCGCGATAATCCTCCGGGCATACCGTGACGACGATCGCACTGTTCGCATTCGCACTGTCCCTGCCGCTGTAGCTCATGCCGTTCACAGCAGTCATACCCTTTTCAGATGAAGCATTCACAACGTAACCGCCGGGGCACATACAGAAGGAGTATACGCCGCGCCCGTTGCCGCATTTATACGTTACCTTGTACGGAGCCGCCCCCATATCACAGGTGCATTCCTTCCCGTACATGGCATCATTGATCATCTGCTGACTGTGCTCCATGCGAAATCCCACTGCAAAGGATTTGGCCTGCATTGGCAGCCCCATATCGTACAGCATTTGAAATGTATCCCTGGCGCTGTGACCGAGAGCAAGAACGAGATGGTTCGTCAAAAGAACATCCTTCTGGCCGTTTATTTCCAGATGATACCTTGCAGCACAGTTTTTTCCGGCAGATATATCTGCTTCCTCATCCTGACTTGTTCGGTCGTCCTGACAGAGCACCATATCTGTCCCGATTCCGGTCAGGCAGCTTCCAAACCGGAATTCACCTCCGCGGGCAATGATTTCATTCCGGATCGTTCTTACAACCTCCACCAGCACATCTGTTCCGATATGCGGCTTGTGGTGGTACAAAATAGAATCACTGGCCCCGGCCTTTACAAACTCCTTCAGGACGAACCGTATCTTTCCCTCCGGATCTTTGATCGTCGTATTCAGCTTTCCGTCTGAAAAAGTGCCGGCTCCGCCTTCCCCGAACTGTACGTTCGATTCCGGGTTCAATGCGCCCGTTTCCCAGAAATGTCTAACCGTCTCGACACGCTGATCCACCGGTTCACCTCTCTCCAGCACAATGGGTTTCATCCCGCAGCGCGCCAGCATCAGGGCGCAGAAAAGCCCGGCCGGGCCGCTGCCGACAATGACCGGCGGATATGCTCCGCAGCTATCACCAGAGTTTCCGCGACATGGAAAATGATATTCCTTTTTTTCTACAAGAGAAACCTTTTTATTCCGGATCTTTTTGATCCATTTTTCCGGGTGCTTCACCGTCACATCCACAGTGTATACGTAAAACAGCTCCGGCTTTTTTCTGGCGTCGATGGACTGCCGCAGGATCTCATATTCCAGCGCTCCCTCCGGCAGGTGAACCGCCTTTCGGATCTCCCGTTCCAGCTCCGCTTTCGTGTGATCCGGGTGCAGCTTTAATTCGCTGATTCTAAGTACCATAGTATTTTCCTTTATCATTTCCTTCAGAAATTTCCGTTCATATAAATCAATCTGTATCTTTCAGAATTTTTACAGGCGGGTTCTCGCCTCAGACCGGGTTCTTCGCCGCAGCACTTCCCGCAATATATCCGCTGGACCACGCCCATTGCAGGTTGTATCCTCCGCAGGGCCCGTCCACATCGAGAATCTCTCCTGCAAAATAAAGGCCGTCATGTTTCAGAGACTGCATGTCCTCCGGTGAAACCTCCCGGCAGTCTACGCCGCCGGCGCATACCTGACAGACATCAAAGGATTTTGTTTCCTTTACATCAATCCGCAGATGCTTTATTGCTTTCAAAAGATCTGCAACCTGCTGATCCGTCCATGCGCCGCAGGCAGCCTTTGCGGGTACACCGCTGTACTTCATCACGGCAGCGATCAGCTTCTCATGCAAAATCCCGGATAAAAGAACGGCTCCCCTCTCATTTGGAGTAAGCGCCCTGCGGCGTTTTATCAAATCGCTCAGATACTGCTCTCCAAAATCCGGCAGAAGATCTATTTCCAGATACAGATTGTCTCTTCCGGCATGCGTTGACACAAAGCGGGAAAGCTGAAAAATGACAATACCGGATACGCCGTATTTCGTCCACTGCAGCTCCCCGATATCGCTTTTCAAACATACTGCGCCTCTGTCCCCTGTATTACTTTTCTGGTACTTCTCACAGAAAAGCGAAACACGGCTGCGGCAGCGCACCCCTGCAAGCGGGGCGAACAGATTGCCGGAGCATACGAGAGGTGCCAGCGCAGGACGCGGCAAAATAACAGTATGGCCCAGCATTTTTGCCAGCGCGTATCCGCTCCCGTCGGAGCCCGTAGCCGGAGCGACCTTGGAACCACAGGCAAGCACCAGCGACTGCGCACTGTAGCACCAGGTAGCTGTCCTGACTTGCCACTGACCATCCTTTTTTTCTATGGATTCAATCTTTTCTCCGAATTTCAGCTTCACCTTCAGGCGGCGAAGCTCCGCGAGAAGCACCTCCAGAACGGCTCCTGCCTGGGCGGAATACGGGTACACATACCCGTTTTTTTCCTGCGTCAACAGGCCGAGCTC
>CAMTFT010000465.1 GCA_947071365.1 uncultured bacterium
TACACCTATTAAGTCGTCGGCAGCGTCAGATGTGTATAAGAGACAGACCTTTTTTAATGTTTTACTCGTTATACTGATCATACTCGTTATCGCACTCGTCGTCCTCTATTTTCTTGGGCGGAAAATGCAGAAAAAGCAGGCTGCGCAGCAGGAGCAGATGGAAGCTGCAAAGCAGACCGTTTCCATGCTGATCATAGATAAGAAGCGGTTGCCGATCAAAGAATCCGGGCTGCCGCAGATGGTCATCGACCAGACACCGAAGCTTATGCGCCGTTCCAAGCTGCCGATCGTAAAGGCAAAGGTTGGCCCGAGGATCATGACGCTGGTCAGCGACGCAGCTATCTTTGATTCGATTCCGGTAAAGAAGGAAGTCAAAGCCGTTGTTAGCGGCATCTACATTATGGAAGTAAGAGGTGTCCGCGGACCGCTGGAGACCGTTCCGAAGAAAAAAGGCTTCTGGGCAAGAACGAAAGAAAAGTTTTCCAGGAAAAAATCATGACAAGGCAAACGCCGTATTGGATCTGATATCATCCGATACGGCGTTTTCTATGTGTGAAAACAGGTTTTCTCATTTCTCCCGGCGCGATCTGTTCAGCCTGCATCCTACCTCAGGCTGAACAGTCCGCTGTCCTTTGCCATCACTTTGATCTGTATATTGCAGTCCGCAATACGTTCATAATTGACTTCCAGCTCATAGCTGACCCGAATATCGATCAGGTTCTCATCCTCTGTCACCCGCATATCCGTGACCATCGTTCCAGCCATCAGATTGCCATAAGGCGTATTGTACCAACTCGAGTTCTTTTTATCCTGTTCAAATACCATTTTGGAATTGACAGGGCCCTTTTTCTGCACCTCAATACAGCCGTCCTTCAGCGTGATCCTGTTCTTCACGATATCGCCGCTGTCCTCCGTCTGCTCCTCGTACAGAATGTAATGCTTGCCGTTTTTGAAGTAATATTTTCCGGCGGAAAACACCTCGATCTCCTGCTCGTCTTCTGCATTGTCCAGTGTATGTAAGCCCTTTACGCTGATCAAAATATCTTCTGTCATAGTTTTCAATACTCCTCGATGTTGATTTTCCTGGTTGTCTCAATGTCATACGGAAGAATCGAATTTGCAAAATTTTTGAATTTGTCCGCCGCGTCGCTGACAAAGAAGCGGTACGGTTCCTTGCCCGGCTCTTTTTCTCCCGGATTAGCAATGCCTTTTTGCTCCAGAAGACATCCCAGCTCCCTGGCCGTCTCGTACGCCGGGTTGACAAGCTGCACCTGATCCCCGACGATTCCTGCAATAAGGGAACGCAGCAGCGGATAATGGGTACATCCAAGGATCAGCGTATCGATATCCTGACGCAGCAGATCCTTCAGGTAGCGTTTTGCCACCTCCTCCGTCACGGGATCCTTCAGCCATCCCTCCTCCACCAGAGGTACAAACAGCGGACATGCCTTTCCGTATACCGTAATCCCCGGATCGTAGCTGCTGATCAACTGCCGGTACATATGGCTGTGGATGGTACTCTCCGTGCCGATCACGCCGATGCGGCCGTTTTTCGTCGTCCCAGCGGCCACCCGCGCCCCCGGCTTCACGACACCGATGATCGGGAGGTCAAACTCCTTCTCTACCTCCTCCAGCGCCAGGGCGCTGGCCGTATTGCACGCAATGACGATCGCCTTGACTCCCTGCGTCTGAAGGAACCGGATGATCTGCCTCGAATATCGGATGATCGTATCCTTCGATTTGCTTCCGTACGGTACCCGCGCCGTATCCCCAAAATAAACAATGCGTTCATTCGGAAGATTCCTCATGATCTCCCTTGCCACCGTAAGACCGCCGACACCGGAATCAAATACTCCGATCGGCGCTTCATACGGACTGCCATTTTTATTGCACATAATATGTCACAATTTCCTTTCCTGATTCCCGTTTTTCCGGAATCCTGAGATGTATGAAATAGCGAAGTGATTCCCTGATTTCCCGGAAAGCATCATGCCCCGCATATATTCTGCCGGGCGCTTCCCTATATTCCGCCAGTCACTTCCGTACATTCTGCCGGGCGCTTCTACGAGAAGATCAGCGGCTCCCCCTCCAGAAATGCAAAGCAAACCGCATCCTCCGCCAGAAATTCCGCCTTGCCATTCGTGGCCTCTGTCACAGCTTCCCGCAGCTCCTTTATCGAAGCTTCCGGCACCAGCGTCTCCACTACAACGATATCCGTATATTCTGAATTTGTGATAGTCAATCCTCTCTGCCCCAGAAGGTACTGGATTTTCCCGATGCCATTGTAGTCCGTGCGGATGCGCAGCAGCGCCCCCACCTTCTTTTCAATAACCGTGCTGCCCTTAAGGCCCTCCTGTACCGCCTTTGAATACGCCCGCACAAGGCCGCCGGTGCCCAGCAGTGTCCCGCCGAAATACCTCGTAACCACCACAGCGGCATTGTGTATCTCTTCGCCCAAAAGAACATCCAGCATAGGGCGTCCCGCTGTTCCCTGGGGCTCCCCGTCATCGCTGCAGCGCTGGATCTCATAATTCTCACCGACT
>CAMTFT010000466.1 GCA_947071365.1 uncultured bacterium
TACACCTATTAAGTCGTCGGCAGCGTCAGATGTGTATAAGAGACAGGGGCTGCTCACAGCAAAGTTCGTGGAAGAACCGATTCCGTCCAGCACCCATGACATGGCGCTGGTGACAACGTTTGAGAAGGCTTCGGATATTGCGGTATATGCGAAGCATCCGGCACACGTAGCAGTAGCAGATACGTTTGTGCGTCCCTTTGTATGCAACAGGGCGTGTCTGGATTATGAGGGATAAGTAAAAACGGCATCAGAGAGGGATCAGTGAGCTCTGTATCAAAGAGGGACAAGTAGAAGTGGCATCAGAGAGATCAGTGAGCTCTGCATCAAAGAGGGATAAGTAAAGCCTGCATCGGAGAGGGACAGGTAAGATCTGCATTAAAGCGAGACAAGTAAAATCTGCATCAGAGAGGGACAAATAAAATTCAGATCAGGAGGGATTATGACTCGGAAACGACGAAGAAAGCTCTTTTTACAGACTGCGAAGATAGCTGTCGGAAGCAGCGCGGCCATCTGTATTGCGGAAGCGCTGCACCTGCAATATGCCGCAGCAGCCGGAAGTATTGCGCTGCTGACGATCGTCGCAACGAAATGGGAGACGGTAAAGCTCTCGCTGTTTCGCGTTGTGACCTTTGCGATTGCCGTGGTTCTGGCTTTTTTTGCCCTGACAGTTTTTACCAGCGACTGGGTAGCTTACGGAAGCTTCATGTTTGTTTTGATCCTTCTGTGCGAGATTTTCGGATGGAAAGCGACGATTTCAGTGAATGCAGTCATTGGCACGCATTTTCTGTACACCCGGGATTTTTCGCCGGATTTTATTTTCAACGAATTTTTGCTGGTGCTGATCGGCGTTGTGATCGCCATTTTGCTGAATCTGTTCCACAATAACCGCAGCAGCAAAAAGGAGATCATCCAGAACATGCGCAGGGCAGAGGGGCAGCTCCAGATGATTCTCGGTGAGATGGCGGCTTATCTGTCGAATCACGAGATGCAGCGCAATGTGTGGGAGGATCTGGAACTGCTGGAGAAGGAGCTTCAGGGCTTTATAGCGGATGCGTATGAGTATCAGGGCAACACGTTCCAGTCGCATCCGGGCTATTACATCGATTACTTTGAAATGCGTATGGATCAGTGCAGGGTGCTGTGCAGCCTGCATGATGAAATGCGCAGGATCCGTCGGATTCCGAAACAGGCGGAGGTGATAGCCGATTACGTGCTGTATATGGCTGATTACGTGATCGAGCTGAATGCTCCAAAAGAGCAGATCATGCGTCTGGAGGAGATCTTTGAGGCGATGCGCCATGAACCGCTTCCCGAAAGCCGGGAAGAGTTCGAGAACCGGGCAATGCTGTACCATATCCTGATGGATCTGGAGGAATTTCTCACGTGTAAGAAACGGTTCGTGGAAGAGATGGATGAGGAGCGGCGCAAAAGGTACTGGGAGCAGTAAGCGCCGCTGCGGAAAATATTGGAAGCAGGTATGCATCAAGGCGGCAGAAATGTGCTGCTCTTACAGGTATCTTATCCTTCCATCGGAAGCTGCAGAACCTTTAGCAGCTCATCGTGGATCAAAGCGTTTGTGGCAACGATAGAAGAGGCGCGTTCCGGGCTCAGGGGCGCGCCTTCGTACGTGGTGATGCGCCCACCCGCCTCCTGCAAAATAATATGTCCGGCTGCAAAATCCCAGGGCTTCAGCATCATCTCAAAAAATGCGTCCATCCGGCCGCAGGCAATATAGCACAGTTCGATGGCGGCAGAGCCGATCCGGCGGATGTCCTGCGCCCGCAGAAATACATTTTTCATATCAAAAAAGACACGGTCCGAGTATTCGTGATAGTACGGCGAGGTTCCGGTGGAGATGAGGCTCTGTGAAAGCGTTGCGGAAGAGCGTACATGGATGGGAACGCCGTTCAATGACGCGCCGCTGCCTTTTCTGGCAAAGAACAATTCGTCACGGTACGGATCATAGACGATTCCGGCGATTATTTCACAGCCGCAGGACAGGCCGAGGGAGATACAGCTTCCCGGGAAGCGGTGAATCAGGTTCGTGGTGCCGTCCACCGGATCAAGAATCCATGCGGGCCGGGAAAAATCGATGGTGCTGTTATCCTTTTCCTCCCCCATCATCTGAATATCAGGATACAAAAGCGAAAGTTCCTTTGTGATCTGTTTTTGAACGGCAGTGTCCACCTCCGTCACATAATCAGAAAGTCCCTTCGTCGTAACGTGTCCGGCTGCCGTATCATCCCGAAAGATCTGGGCGGCATCTTTCACGATTCCAATTACCTTTTCAAAATCAATTCTGTTCAAGTCAAACATGAGAATCCTCCAAAATAAAATCACTCAAAACCGGGATGTGGTCATCCCGTCACCAAATTTCTGTACAAAAGTCATTATAGAAGGAAAGCAGGGAATTGTCAAAGAAAGAGGCTAACCGGACGCAATGGAGAACTCCACAGGGCTCCTCTGTTCCGAATCGCTGCGTCGGCAAATGCTAAGGCCCCAGAATATCTCCAAAGCCGCCGCAGGCAACTCAAAAA
>CAMTFT010000467.1 GCA_947071365.1 uncultured bacterium
ATACTAAGCAGCAAATCCGATTTATTTTACATCGAAAAAGCCCCATCCCGCATTTTATAAATATTCAAGCTGGCATGGCGGCCGAAAGGAAGGTTATTATGGCAGGTTCAGTATTCGGAACAGTTTTTAAAATAAGTACCTGGGGCGAATCCCACGGAAAGGGCATCGGCGTTGTGATAGACGGATGTCCCGCAGGCATCCCGCTCTGTGAAGAAGATATTCAATTCTACCTTGACCGCCGCAGACCGGGACAGAACAAATACACGACAGCGCGCAAGGAGACCGACTCCGTAGAGATCATGTCCGGGGTCTTTGAGGGAAAGACCACGGGAACGTCAATTTCTCTGATCGTCCTGAATAAGGATCAGCGATCCCGGGACTACGGTTCGATTTCGGAGCTGTACCGCCCCGGCCACGCAGATTATCCCTACGATATGAAATACGGCTTCCGGGATTACCGCGGCGGCGGCCGTTCCTCCGGCAGGGAGACCATCGGCCGTGTGGCGGCCGGAGCCGTTGCCATGAAACTGCTTCAGGAGCTTGGCATCTCCATCCGGGCATACGTCAGCGCGATCGGCCCCGTATCCATTGACCGTTCCCGCATGGATCTGTCCTACGTGGAAGAAAGCACCGTCCGGATGCCGGATCCTGTGGCCACAGAGGAGGCACTGCAGTATCTCGATACATGCATAAAATCCCTCGATTCCAGCGGCGGTACGATCGAGTGCATTGCCGAAGGGCTTCCTGCTGGACTCGGCGAGCCGGTATTTGAAAAGCTGGATGCCAACCTTGCAAAAGCCCTAATGTCCATAGGTGCGGTAAAGGCCGTGGAGATCGGTGACGGCACAGCAGTCTCCTCCAAAAAAGGCTCCGAAAACAACGACTGGTATACCACCGATGCAGACGGGCAGCCCGTCAAAGCCACAAACCACAGCGGCGGTATCCTCGGAGGTATCAGCGACGGCTCTCCGCTTCTGCTCAGAGCTTCCTTCAAGCCGACGCCCTCCATCGCCCAGCCACAGACGATGCTGGGACGGGACGGCAAATGCCACGAGGAAGCCATCCACGGCAGGCATGATCCCATCATTGTTTCCCGGGCTGTTGTCGTGGTGGAGGCCATGACGGCGCTTACGATCGCGGATCATCTGCTGCTTTCGATGACCTCCAGGATAGATAACCTCAAAAAGGTGTATGGGGTGCCGTCATAAAGTGTATGCAGGACGCTTCAGAGTATCCCATCAAAAAATGTGCATCCATGAAATCTCTCATGAATGCACATTTTTATATATCACATCTTATTCTTCGTATTTTGAGATCAAAATGCAGTTCGGCGTCTCGATCTTGATCGGGCGGCCCTTCATCACCAGCAGCCCTTTTTCGTAATCGATCGTAAAGAAGCGGATCTCATTCGTCTCGTGGTTCAGCACCACCAGCGTCTTCTCTCCCGGAAGCACATCAATATCCTTCGGGTAGTCTCCGCTGATCGGCAGGCAGCAAAGCCTCCTCAGCATTCCTGTCTCCTGATTTCTCTCAAATACAGCCACCGTGTTCTCTCCCGCCGTCGATGCGTACAGATAATTACCGCTGGGTGAAAGCTTCATGCCGCAGCAGGCGCTTCCCTTGGAGTCCGGGTCACGGAGCACGGATATCTCCTGAATCTTTTCAAACTCCGGTGATTTGCGGGAACCGTCATATTTATAAACACAGATCTCGTTGGTGAGCTCCGCATTGATGTACGCAAAACGTCCGTCCGCACTGAAAGTCATGATCCGCGGGCCGGAATCCAGCTTACAGCGGAGGATATCGTAGAGCTTCAGCTTACCGGTCTTCTCATTGATCTGGTACAGCTTCACCTGGTCGATGCCGTTGTCCACCGCACAGAGGTATTTGTCGTCCGGCGTCGGGATGACACAGCTTACATGGGGGCGGAAATTCCGCTCTGCCACGCTTCCAAGTCCCTTGTGGAAAATTCCGGCCATGATGGAGCCGAGGCGTCCGTCGCGATGTGTGTGAACCACTGTCACCTTCCCGTCATGGTAGCCGCCGACGTATAAAAACTTTCCGTTCTTATCTGTGGAAAGATAACAGCCGCGCATTCCGTCAATGCCGACCTTATTGATGGGTTCCAGACTGCCGTTCGGCAGTATCTTAAGCACTTCCACGCCCTCATCTGCAATGGAATACAGATATTTGCCGTTGTAGGATTTTGTCATATGCGAAGCATTGTTTACAGGAATCACTTCGCGCTCGGTCATATATCCGTTTTCGAGGTCAATATCATACACATGGATACCGATACTGCTGCCGTGTGTATAAGTCCCTACGTATGCCACGTATTTTTCCATCGTAAAACCTCCTGTAGAGCTTTTGGAACCGCACTTTTTCCGGCTCCCTGCACTTTTTTCGTTATCATAACACAGATACGTTTCTTTGTTAAGTAAAATAGATGAAAAACTTTCGAAAAATGTATTGACACACGGCAAAGTAAGAGCTGTCTCTTATACACATCTCCGAGCCCACGAGACGGAGCTACATC
>CAMTFT010000468.1 GCA_947071365.1 uncultured bacterium
AGATCTACACCTATTTAGTCGTCGGCAGCGTCAGATGTGTATAAGAGACAGGGCCTGTACTTCTCACATCCGTTTCATGGAAACGGATACACTGGCCGTATTTTGTTACAAGGAAGATGTCTTTCTTATTATTTGTGAATTTGACCTCAATTAATTCATCATCCTCCCGGAGACTGATGGCAGCCAGACCAGTTTTTCTCACATTTGCAAAATCAGTGATTGGCGTTTTTTTGACGATACCATTTTTCGTCGCCATGAACATGAACCGGCCTTCCTTGTACTCCTTAATCGGAATCAATGCCGTGATCTTTTCCTCCGGCATGAGCTGCAAAAGATTGATGATGGCGGTTCCCCGGGCAGTCCTTCCTGCCTCAGGAATCTCGTACGCCTTCAGACGGTACACTCTTCCTCTGTTCGTAAAGAACATCAGATAATGGTGTGTCGTCGTCATCAGAAGCTCTTCTATGTAATCGTCGTCAATCGTCTGCATTCCCTTGATGCCCTTGCCGCCGCGACCCTGGGACTTGAAATTATCAGGAGTCATTCTCTTGATGTAGCCCAGCTTCGTCATGGTAATAACGACATTTTCATCGGGAATCAGATCTTCCGTAGAAATATCATAAGCATCAAATCCAATGGACGTTCTTCTGTCATCGCCATACTTATCCATTACCACCGTGATTTCTTTTTTGATGACGCCAAGAAGAAGATTTTCATCTGCAAGGATCGCCTTGTACTCTTCAATCTTCGCCATCAGCTCTTTATATTCTGTCTCCAGCTTTTCCCGTTCCAGACCTGTCAGAGCACGCAGACGCATATCGACGATTGCCTGAGCCTGAGCATCCGTCAGACCGAAGCGCTCCATCAGTCCTGCCTTTGCAATCTGTGTCGTCTGGGAACCGCGGATAATACTGATCACCTCATCAATATTATCGAGGGCGATTAACAAGCCCTGTAAAATATGGGCACGTTCCTCCGCCTTATTCAGCTCATACTTCGTTCTTCTTGTAACGACATCCTCCTGATGCTTGATATAATAGCTCAGCATCTGGTGAATGTTCAGAACCTTCGGCTGATTTTTTACGAGAGCAAGCATATTTACGCCAAAGGTATCCTGAAGCTGCGTATGCTTATAGAGCTGGTTCAGGATCACATTTGCATTTGCGTCTCTTCTCAGCTCAATATTGATCCTCATACCTTCACGGCTGGATTCATCGGTGATAGCCGTGATTCCGTCGATTCTCTTATCCCGGACAAGCTCCGCCATCTTCTCGATCAGCCTTGCCTTATTCACGAGATACGGAAGCTCCGTTACGATGATACGGCTCTTTCCGTTTGGCATCGTCTCAATATTCGTAATTGCACGGACGCGGATCTTTCCTCTTCCGGTACGGTACGCTTCCTCGATTCCCCTTGTCCCCAGGATCTGTGCTCCCGTCGGGAAATCCGGCCCTTTGATGATCTCCATAATTTCCTCGATGGATGTATCTCTCTTTTCTTCGATTCTGTTATCAATAATTTTAACGACAGCAGAAATCACTTCCCGGAGATTGTGAGGCGGGATATTCGTCGCCATACCGACCGCAATACCTGTCGTACCATTCACGAGAAGATTCGGAAATCTGGAGGGAAGAACCACCGGCTCCTTCTCCGTCTCATCAAAGTTCGGTGTGAAATCAACGGTATCCTTATTGATATCCGCCAGCATCTCCATGGAAATCTTACTGAGACGTGCCTCCGTATAACGCATGGCGGCGGCTCCGTCACCATCCACAGAACCAAAGTTTCCATGACCATCTACCAGGGGATATCTGGTAGACCATTCCTGTGCCATATTTACGAGTGCTCCATAAATAGAGCTGTCACCGTGGGGATGATATTTACCCATCGTATCACCGACAATACGCGCACATTTTCTGTGAGGCTTGTCAGGACCATTGTTCAGCTCGATCATAGAGTAGAGAACTCTTCTCTGTACCGGTTTCAGACCGTCCCTGACATCAGGAAGCGCTCTGGCAGCGATTACGCTCATGGCATAATCGATGTAGCTCTCTTCCATCGTCTTTTTCAGGTCTACTTCCTTTATCTGGTCAAAAATATTATCTTCCAAAATTTATTTCCTCCTGATTATATGTCGAGGTTCTTTACTTTCTTCGCATTCTCTTCGATAAATTCTCTTCTCGGCTCCACCTGGTCTCCCATCAGCGTAGTAAACGTGACATCTATCTCGGAAGACTGAGCTTCATCCATGACGACACGCTTCAGGATACGCTTCTCCGGGTCCATGGTAGTCTCCCAGAGCTGCTCCGCATCCATCTCACCGAGTCCTTTGTACCGCTGGATCTTGTTATTCTGGTCGCGGCCTACCTCGTCCAGAATCTGAGCAAGCTGCTCATCACTGTATGCGTACCAGACCTTTTTATTTTTTTCCAGCTTGTAAAGCGGAGGCGTCGCAAGATATACGTACCCCTGCTTGATCAGCTCCGGCACTGTCTCTTATACACATCTGACGCTGCCGACGACTTAATAGGTG
>CAMTFT010000469.1 GCA_947071365.1 uncultured bacterium
GTGTATAAGAGACAGGGAAAGGAGGAGAGAAACATGAGAAAGTTAGCTGCACTGCTTGTAGCTGGTGTTATGACCCTTGGAATGACGATGACTGCATTTGCAAACCCGAGCATTTCAACGGTGGCTACAGAGCAGGTAGAGGTGTCTGCTGAGTCTGCTGCACTGATCCCGGCTGGTAAGAAAGTCGTAGTAAAGGAAGCTGCTCCGGATAATTACGAGAGCAAAGAAGCTGCTGAAGTCGTTACGAAAGTAAACGATGACGCAACAAAGATTACTATGAAAGAGATGCTTACTATCCTGAAAGTGGATACGGCTGCAGAAATCAAGACAGACAAGGGAACTGTAATCGACCCGACAGTATACGAGCCGATCACAAAATTCGCTGACCTTGCTATCACAGACGGAACATCTGTAGAGTATGACGTTAACGGTGAAGTGGTATCCGTAAAGGTAACACTGACACTGGAGGCTCTGAAAGAAGCAGACGTAGAGAATCTGCTGATCATGCAGATCGATCCGAAGACTGGCGAAGTATTCTTCATCGAAATCGATGCGGAAGACTTTGACCCGGTAACAGGCGAGATCACAGTGGCATTTCCGTGCCTTGGACCGTTCACAGTACTGGAGAAATAATCCGTTATTATTCAGGGTGACTGGTACAAAAGCAGAACGGCAAAACGTATACGGCTTTGCAGTATATGTTTTGCCCGCCTGTTTGGAACAGGAAACGGGACAAAACGACAGAACAAAAGAGAAAAATAGAGAAACAAAAAAGATGATGTGAGGGCATACATATGTCGAAAAAATCTGATTATAAACAGGAAAAAAATCCGCTGTTAGTGGTTCTTTATATAGCAGCCGTCCTGCTTTTGCTTGGATGCATTGCATTTTTCGTACTCAGTTCAAAGGAACGCCAGAAGACGTACGAGGAGCAGATCAGACAGGCGGCTGAGAATGAGACAGAATATATTATGACGGAACGAATCCGGGAAACAGAGGCAGAGACAGAAGCGCCGCAGGAAAAAACGAAGTCTTCCGGTGCAGATACAGCCTCTCCCTCAAAAACCACTGCGCGTCCGGAATCAGAGAAGAAGCCAGACGGTTCCAAAACTGAATCAGAAGAAACGTCCGGGCAGACACTTCCCGAGGGCAGTGAGTCAGAAACACCCGAAAGCGATTCGGAGATTGAATCAGAAGCAGAAACCGCAGGAAATATCAATATTTCATCTGCCGAGAAATCACAGACCGTCCTGGTGCTGAATGGCACGAAAAAGCCTGGTGTCGCAGGGAACTGGAAAGACCGTCTTGAGGAGCTGGGATACCGCAAGGTCGTATCAGCAAGCTATGACGGGGCAGTGGAAGACAACACTGTGATCTACACGGGAACCGGTGCAATGATAGAAGGGCTGCGGCAGGAATTTCAGAATTGTACACTGCGGCCGGGAAAGGTTTACAGCGGTATCGAGCCGGGAGAAGGAGAGACGCTGCCGGAGAAGGTGGATGTGTATGTTGTTGTCGGGAGAAATGATGCGGTGACGGACAATAGTGAGGGAAACGAGTAAATGAAAAACCAGGCACCTGTAAATGATGAAACACAAAAGAAAAAGAAATCAATTGAGCACTGGAAAGTAATTGCTTTTTATCTCCTGATATATGACATCGTTGCAGTAAATGCCTCCTATTTTGCAGGGCTGTGGCTCAGGTTTGATTTACAGTTTTCACACATTCCGTTGGAACACTTGAGAGCGTTTCTAAAGTTTTCACCGGTGTATACAGTATTTGTGCTTGTTATCTTCAATTCGCTTCGTTTATACAACAGCCTTTGGAGATTTGCAAGTTTCAGTGAACTGAACAGGATCTTTGCAGCATCTGTTATTACGGCTTTGTTTCATACAGTGACGATAACGCTGCTTTTCGGAAGATTGCCTGCCTCCTATTATATCATTGGCGCAATATTGCAGTGCGTATTGATTACAGGTGTCCGCTTTTCTTACCGATACATTACACTGATCCGCGTTGGCCGTGAACAGAGTGCAGGAAATACACGCAATGTAATGGTTATCGGGGCCGGGGCTGCCGGACAGGTCATATTAAAGGAGTTGAAAGGTTCAAAAGAACTGGCTTCCAAGCCACGTTGTGTTATTGATGACAATTCCAATAAATGGGGGCGTTTCATAGAAGATGTTCCCATTGTCGGCGGCCGGGACAGCATCATGTATGCGGTAGAAAAGTACAATATTGATCAAATCCTGTTCGCCATACCGACTGCCTCCGCCAAAAATAAAAGAGATATTCTGAATATCTGCAAAGAGACACGGTGTGAACTGAAAAGCCTTCCGGGTATCTATCAGCTTGCCAAAGGAGAAGCCTCTCTGAGCCAGATGAAAAATGTGGCGGTGGAGGATTTGCTTGGAAGAGAACCCATTAAAGTCAACATGGAAGAAATCTTCCAGTATATCAGAGGAAAGACGATCCTTGTCACCGGAGGCTGTCTCTTATACACATCTGACGCTGCCGACGACTTAATAGGTGT
>CAMTFT010000470.1 GCA_947071365.1 uncultured bacterium
AAAATGAAAGGAGAATGAACATGGAAAAGTTGATTCTGAAGAACGGAGCGGAGCTGATAATTGGGGAGGGGGCAAGCATCAGCAGGATACCGGTATCACTGGACAGTTACGAGGAACTTGCAGATCTGGCCGGGAAGCTAGTGGACAATAACCTTCAGACAGTCAAATTTGCGAGCGGCGATATCGTGACAGGAGAGTATGAAAACATGGCTCTCATGACACCGCATTTTACTGTGACAATACAGGATGATAGCAAGTTACAGGTGGTGTTTGGTTTAAGACAAAAGACTCAACAGGAACTGCAGCAGGACGATATGCAGATTGCAATCGCGTATCTGTCTGACGATCAGGCTATAACGGTTCCGGCACTTTACCCTGAGTGGCGGCCTACCGGAACGTATGCAGCAGGCGATCGGCGTAATTACAAAGGCGGCTTATACAAGTGCCTGCAGTCACATACGGCACAGGCCGATTGGACACCAGCAGAAGCACCGTCACTGTGGGCGCCGCTTCTGGTTCCAGATCCGGACATTATCTCAGACTGGGTACAGCCGGACAGCACCAATGGATACAGCACCGGGGACAAAGTAATTCATAACGATAAAATATGGGAGTCATTGATTGACAATAATGCCTGGGAGCCGGGGGAAACAGGAACGGAAGCATTATGGAAGGAAGTGACTGAATAAGAAACCATATGCAGATCAGAGCACCGACCGCGTAGGCGGTCTATTTTAATGCAAATTTGTGCCGATATTTAAAAGAAAGAGAGGATAAGAACTATGATTGAAAAAATTTTGGATTTGTTTATGCACAACCGTATCATCCAGCTTGTTGTAGCTGCGGTGATCTTCGACACTGTTTTCGGTGTGATCAGAGCGGTCAGAGAAAAGAAATTTAACTCTTGCTTTGGAATCGACGGAGCAATCAGGAAGATCTCCATGATCGTATCCCTGTGCGGACTGGTCATCGTGGATTGCCTGGTTAAAGTAAACCTGATCGGTTTCCTGCCGGATACTGTACGGCAGAACATAGGGGTGGACACGATCGGCACCGCAGAATTTTTTGGCCTATTATATATTTGCTACGAGGTAGTCAGCATCCTAAAAAATATGTATCTTTGTGGACTGCCTGTGAAAAAGGTATGGTATGCTGTTAAAAAGTTTTTGAGTAACTATACAGATGAGTTACCGGATGATGAAATTGAGCCACAGGTAGAGGGAATGACAGAGCAGCAGGCGGGAAACATGGAGAAAAGCAAATTGATGTAGGAGGGCGGGCAACCGTCTTCCTTGTGCGATAACGCACGGGAAGGAGTACACATGCGAATCAATAAAGATTACCTCTCCAATCAAAACAGCTACGCAAACAATGATCCGCTCTGGATTGTTATACACAACACAGATAATCCTGAAAAGGGCGCGAATGCCAAGGCCCACGCAAAAGCGCAGCACGACGGTAATTTTGTCGGAATATCGGCACACTGTTACGTAGACGATGGCGACACGGCTTACGAGGCAATGCCCGCCAACAGGGGCGCGTGGCAGGTTGGCGTGAATTATGGTGGAAAGTTGTTTGGAATCGTCAATAACAGAAATTCCTACGGAATTGAAATGTGTGTGAATGCCGGGTATAACTATGAAAAGGCATTTATGAATCTGGTGGAAGTCACCAAAATCAAAATGAAAGAACTGAACATTGATGTCGACCACGTAGTATCTCATTTTGATGTCTGCGCGAAAAATTGTCCGTCACAGATCCGGGCAAGGAACGACTGGGCGCGATTCAAACGCCTGATCGGCGCCACAGAACAGAATATCAAGGGTGTAAAAATCAGCGACAGCAATGTAGAAGCGATTAGTAAGGTCGTCTATGGCGAAGCTGGCGTAATCCGGTCATATGACGCGCTGGTAGCTGTGGCGCAGTGCATCCACGATATGCTGGAATCCGGCCAGTACGGCAAGACAATCACGGATGTCATGCGGTGTAATTTTGCGGCGTATGGCTCCAAAGAAACTACAGACGAGGCCCGGCGGGCAGTCTATGACGTATTCTGCCAGGGCAAGCGCCGGTTTGCCGATGCGCGGATACTGCAGTTCCGGAGCTTTACCAACTATTCTGACGGATGCGGTGAGATGAATCCGGCCAAGTGTGCCGATTTGCTGAAAAAGTATGAGTACCTTGGCAAGGATGCCCGGGACAACCGCTGGGGACATCTGTATTTCGGGCGTAAGGTTGCCGCGGCCCCGGAGCCAATCAACAAGCAGATCAAGGTACAGGCCGGCAGTTTTACCAACAAGGTCAACGCGGAAAAGCTGGCGGCGCAGATCAGGGCGGCAGGATTCTTGGCGATTGTCAAAGCTGAAGACGGCCAGTATAAGGTGCAGTGCGGGGCGTTTGATGTGAGAGACAATGCTGAGAAGCTGAAGCAGGAACTGATTGCAGCGGGATTCCTGGCGATTATAAAATAAGAAGAAACAGCGGTAGATCACCTGCCGCTGTAATACCACAATCCTGTCTCTTATACACATC
>CAMTFT010000471.1 GCA_947071365.1 uncultured bacterium
CACCTATTAAGTCGTCGGCAGCGTCAGATGTGTATAAGAGACAGGGATTCAGAAAATGAAATGCCCGTATTGTGACACAGAGTTTGAAATGGAAACGCTGAAGCAGTTTGACGAGGAGTATCTGGAGGAAGACGGTGATCCGCAGTGGGATGATTCCAAAGTGCGGCAGAGTCAGGAAGAGATGGGGGATGACGGAGGAAACCTTGTCTCGTATATCTGTGAGTCCTGCGGCGGCGAGATCATCGGGGAACAGAATATGGCGGCCTCGAGCTGTCCGTACTGCGGCAATCCGGTCATTGTGATGAAAAAGCTGAGCGGCATGCTGAGACCGGATGCTGTCATTCCCTTCAAGCTGGATAAGGAGCAGGCAAAGGAACGGCTGCGGGAGCATTTGAAGGGGAAGATCCTTCTTCCGTCCCTGTTCAAGACGGAAAACAGAATCAAAGAGATAAAGGGCGTTTACGTGCCGTTCTGGCTGTATGACTGTGATGCGCAGGCGGAGATACGATGCCGGGCTACCCGGATACATAGCTGGGACACAGCAGATTACCATTATACGGAGACACAGCATTTCCTCGTGAGCCGGGGCGGTGACATCGGTTTTGAAAAGGTGCCGGTGGATGCTTCTATCAAGATGGAGGATGCGCTGATGCAGTCGATCGAGCCCTTTGATTACTCGGAGGCGGTGGATTTCCAGACAGCGTATCTTGCGGGATATCTTGCGGATAAGTATGACCAGTCTTCCCAGGAGTGCGCTCCGAGTGCAAACCAGCGGGTGCGACAGAGTACGGTGAATGCTTTTATGAGCACGATGCTGGGATATGCGACGTGTGTTCCGGAGCATACGGATATCCGGCTTAAGCAGGGAAAAATCACGTATGCGCTGCTTCCGGTGTGGATACTGAATACGATGTACAAGGGTGAGCTGTATACGTTTGCCATGAACGGTCAGACAGGAAAGTTCGTCGGGGATCTTCCTTCTGATAAGGGCAAGGCGGTCTGTATAGCAGGCGCAGCCTTCGGCGCTGCATTTCTGCTGGCGATGCTGATCACCATGTTGTTTTAGGAGGGGGAAGCGATGACAAGACGAAAAAGAAAGCTGTTTTCTGTTCTTTTGCCTGTTTTCGTCGTGCTTCTGTCATTTGTCACAGCGCTGCCGGCTCTGGCAGAGGGGCGGCAGAAGGTAGTGGATATGGCAGACCTTCTGGATGAGGAACAGGAAGAAAAGCTGCAGGAGCAGTTATCCGGGATCGCGGATAAGTATCAGTGTGACGTGGCGGTGGTCACGACAAATTCCTGTGGAGGCAAAAGTCCGCGAAATTATACGGATGATTATTATGAGCAGAATGGATATGGCTACGGAAAGAATTATGACGGCATTATGCTGATGGTCAGCATGGGAGAGCGGAAGTTTCATCTGGCTACCCAGGGAAAGGCCATATCTGTTTTTACGGAGTATGGATTGCAGAAGATAGACGATCTGATATCTGGTAAGCTGTCGGACGGAAAGTATTACGCTGCATTCAAAAAGTTCGGAGAGCTGACGGAGGAATACATTCTTGAAGCGCAGAAGGGGACTCCCTTTGACGAGAAACACGAATACAGGGAGCGTATGGGAATCGGTTTGCGGCTGGGAATCGCCTTTGCCGCGGGAGTCATTATTGCAGCAATCGTTCTGCTGGTGCTGTTCGGGCAGCTAAGATCGGTGGGAACAGAAAAAAACGCCCGGGAATACGTCCGGGAGGGCAGCTTCCATCTGACGCGCCAGAGAGATATTTTCCTGTACCGTACCGTATCGAGAATCAAAAAAGAAAAACCGAAAAGCGGCGGCGGAGTCGGAGGCTCCATCACGCATACGACCTCCAGCGGCAGGAGCGCAGGAGGCCATACGGGGTCGTTTTGAGAAAGACAGATTCAAATCCGAACATGTGCCACATAAATGGATGGACATGAAAACAAGTTATAAAAATATGCAGATAAACGGAATCGTCACGATCGAAAACAACGTGCTTAATACGACGCCTTTGATGCAGTACTGGTCAGCCCCGCCCTTTTCCTTTATCATCATAGAGACGATGCTGCCGACCGGCATACCCATCAGGATTGCAAAGACACCGAGAATCATCGAATCTGGTACGAAGGACTTCAATAGCAGCGTCAGAGCCACAGGAAGCGCGACCATGCGAAGCAGGATGAATCCGTAGATACGGCGTTCACGAAATACTTCCCCCAGATTTTCTCTGGCGACGGAGATACCGATCAGGATCATGGAAAGTGGAACCGTTGTATTTCCCATGTAGTCGCAGAAGGTATAGACCGGCTGCGGCAGCGCGGGCGGAAAAAGAAAAATCAATACGGCCGCAAGAGAGGCAAATACACCAGGGTTGCAGATTCGTTTTAAATTTGCGGCCCTGTTTCTTTTTGACTCTGTTTTCTCGTGGAATTCTTCGCCGGCTTTTTCGGCCAGACACATTCCGTATGTATACCTGTCTCTTATACACATCTCCGAGCCCACGAGACGG
>CAMTFT010000472.1 GCA_947071365.1 uncultured bacterium
GTATAAGAGACAGATATTAAGTTTGTAAGAGAAAATCCGGAAATCGTAAAGCAGAACATCAGAAATAAATTTCAGGACAGCAAGCTGGAGCTTGTGGATCAGGTACTGGCTCTGGATCAGGAAAACAGAGACATCAAAAAAGAGGTAGAAGCGCTCCGCGCGAACCGCAACAAGATCTCAAAGCAGATCGGCGCTCTGATGGCTCAGGGCAAAAAGGAAGAAGCAGAAAAGATCAAGAAACAGGTCACGGAAAATGCGGCCAGGACAGCAGAGCTTGACAAGAGGGAAAAAGAAGTAGAGGAAAAGCTTCTCAAGATCATGATGGTGATTCCGAATATCATTGATCCGTCTGTTCCGATTGGCAAGGATGACAATGAAAATGTAGAAGTACAGAAGTTTGGCGAGCCGGTTGTTCCGGATTTTGAGATCCCATATCACACAGAGATCATGGAAAAATTCAATGGAATCGACATGGAAGCTGCAGGAAGAGTGGCAGGAAACGGATTCTATTATCTGATGGGCGATGTTGCAAGGCTTCATTCTGCAATTCTTTCCTATGCAAGAGATTTCATGATCGGAAGAGGCTTCACATACTGTATTCCGCCTTATATGATCCGCAGCAATGTTGTGACAGGCGTTATGAGTTTTGCGGAAATGGATGCCATGATGTACAAGATCGAGGGTGAAGACCTGTACCTGATAGGTACGAGCGAACATTCCATGATCGGTAAATTTATTGACCAGATCATTCCTGAAGAGGAGCTGCCGTACACACTTACCAGCTATTCACCGTGTTTCAGAAAGGAAAAAGGCGCTCACGGCATTGAGGAGAGAGGCGTATACCGCATCCATCAGTTTGAAAAGCAGGAAATGATCGTTGTATGTAAGCCGGAGGACAGCATGATGTGGTTTGATAAGCTGTGGCAGAATACGGTGGATTTCTTCCGTACTCTGGATATTCCGGTACGTACTCTGGAATGCTGTTCCGGTGATCTGGCTGATCTGAAGGTCAAATCAGTGGATGTGGAGGCATGGTCTCCGAGACAGAAGAAGTATTTCGAGGTGGGAAGCTGTTCCAACCTCGGTGATGCGCAGGCAAGAAGACTGAAGATCCGTGTAAATGGCAAAAATGGAAAGTATCTGGCACATACCCTGAATAATACGGTAGTGGCGCCGCCGAGAATGCTGATCGCATTTTTGGAGAACAATCTGAATGCGGACGGAAGCGTTCGGATTCCGGAAGCACTCAGACCGTATATGGGCGGTATGGAGCTGATTACTGTCAAATAGTAAATCTGGAGAAAAAAATGCATTCTTATTTAAGGGCGATAGGTTTCAGCGAACTGAATAAAGAATCCGAAGCAGAAAAGCTTCTGGAAGAGGTATACAAGAATTTTGACCACAGAGAAGCAGTGAAGGACGAACAAAGTGTTTTTCTGGAGATGCAGAAAGACTTTGCCCCGGATATGGGAATCATGTTGTGCGGAGACCTGGATCAGGACGGTTTTCACAAACAGTATTATTTTCCATATTATAAAGGTAACGGGATCACAACGAAGGAAGATATCATTGTTGAGAAGCGTGTGAACGGCGATTCCTATTCCGGGGTCTGTGATGACGGACGGATCGGCGTTTCACTGATCTTTTACCTGCAAAATCCGGGAGAGTACCGAAAGGAGCAGCTTTTAAACCAGCTTTTCGGCAGAAAGACCGTGACAACGCTGTCCGGCCTTTCCACCAGCGGTACGATTCTTCTTCCGGTGCGGAAGAACAGCGAGCAGATTGATTTTCAGAAAAAAAGTACCGCCAAGCGAAACCAGCTCCTCAGCGCGGCTAAAAACGGCGACCCGGAAGCGATAGAAAGCCTTACCATCGAAGATATGGACCTCTATTCCATGCTTTCAAGGCGGGTCTACGAGGAAGACATTTATACGATCGTGGACACGTATTTTATGCCCTATGGAATCGAGTGTGACCAGTATCAGATCATGGGAAACATCAATTACTACGCCAGGGTGCGAAATTCCGTCACAAAGGAATACGTATATCAGATCAATGTGGAATGCAATGACCTGAACTTTGATATCTGTATCAATGAGGCGGATCTGACGGGAAGCCCGGAAGTTGGAAGGAGATTCAAGGGAACGATCTGGCTGCAGGGAAAGATAAATTTTGAATAATAGTTTAGCGCAGGCCGGACTGTTATAGAATTTTAAATACCGGTCAAGAATCATCTTGTATTTTGGTTCAAAATATAGTATACTGTACCAGTCGAAAAGACACAGGTAAATTTTATAATGAAAAGTGTTTCCGTAGCTCAGCAGGATAGAGCGTCCGCCTCCTAAGCGGAAGGCCATGGGTTCGAATCCCGTCGGGAACGCCAGAGAACAATGCCAGAATTCTTTGTGAAAGCAAAGGGGTTCTGGCTTTTCTTTTTAGGTGCAAATGAATGAAATATATACTTGTTTAAGTCTGTCTCTTATACACATCTCCGAGCCCACGAGACGGAGCTACATCTC
>CAMTFT010000473.1 GCA_947071365.1 uncultured bacterium
TTCGAACCCGCGACCCTCGCCTTGGCAAGGCGATACTCCACCACTGAGCCACTCGCGCATTTTCTGTTTTTCGTTCGCTGTTTCCCTCGAACAGTTAGTAATATACTACAACTTCCCATTTCTGTCAACAAGTTTTTTTGTTTTTTTCAAAAATTTTTTCCATCACTTTTTCGAACACCCGGCGCAAAATTTTTTTCAGTTTTTTAACAAAAAAATATCGTAAATACAGGAAATGTGTGTTAGAATAAAAACAAACTTATTTAAGGAGGAATAAACCAATGGCTTTAGTAACAACAACTGAAATGTTTAAAAAGGCTTATGACGGCGGATACGCCATCGGCGCATTCAATGTAAACAACATGGAAATTGTTCAGGGTATCACTGAGGCAGCCGGCGAACTGAACAGCCCGGTCATCCTGCAGGTATCAAAGGGTGCTCGTGCATACGCTAACCACACATATTTAGTAAAACTGGTGGAAGCTGCTGTTGCGGAGAATCCGCAGATTCCGATCGCACTTCACCTGGATCACGGCGATTCCTTTGAACTTTGCAAGAGCTGTATCGACGGCGGATTTACTTCCGTTATGATCGATGCATCTTCCAAATCCTTCGAAGACAACATCGCGCTGACAAAGCAGGTTGTAGAGTATGCACACGCTCACGGCGTAGTAGTTGAGGCTGAGCTTGGTACTCTGGCAGGTGTGGAAGACGAAGTAGTCGTTGAAGCAGGTAAAGAAAGCTATACACGTCCGGAGGAAGTTGAAGAGTTCGTTGACAGAACAGGATGTGACTCTCTGGCAATCGCTATTGGTACAAGCCACGGCGCATATAAGTTCAAAGCTTCTCAGTGTACAAGAAACGAGGAAGGCATCCTTGTTCCGCCGCCACTTCGTTTTGACGTTCTTGAAGAGTGTATCAAACGCCTTCCGGGCTTCCCGATCGTTCTTCACGGTTCCTCTTCTGTACCGCAGGAGTTCGTAAAGATGGTTAACCAGTATGGCGGCAACATGCCGGATGCTATCGGTATTCCGGAGCATGAGCTTCGTCACGCAGCCGAGCTTGCTGTCTGCAAGATCAACATTGACTCCGATATCCGTCTTGCTATGACCGGAAATATCCGTAAGCATTTCGCAGAGCATCCGGATCACTTCGACCCGCGTCAGTATCTGAAACCGGCTCGTCAGGCTGTTAAAGATATGGTTGCTCACAAGATCAAAAACGTTCTTGGCAGCGAAGGCAAGGCTTGATTTTAAACAATTCAGAATTCAATTGAGTGGATGGGCATCACCCCCACCCATTCACAAAATGCCGGATACGTTTCCCGTATCCGGCATTTTCAATAACTGCCATACATCTCTCCATGCGGTTCTTTCAGTTCACCACATTGACCGGCTCCCCATTCAGAAACGCTCTGATGTTGTCTGCCGTAATGTCCATGATCCTCTGCCTTGCCTCCTTCGCCGCCCAGGATATATGCGGCGTGATCAGGCAGTTTTTCGCCCCAAGAAGCGGGTTATCCTTTCTGATCGGCTCAGTCGATACGACATCCAGCCCTGCTGCATATATTTTCCCACAGTTCAGGGCCTCTGCCAGATCCTCCTCTACGACCAACTGACCGCGGCTGTTATTGATCAGGATCACACCGTCCTTCATCTTTTTTATTGTGTCCTTATTGATGATACCCTCTGTTTCCGGAAACAGGGGACAGTGCAAAAAGATGACATCCGACTGTGAAAGCAGCGTATCCAGATCCACATACTCTGCCAGCGCCCTTCCCCTTTCGCTTTGATATGTGTCATACGCCAGCACCTTCATATCCATTCCATTTAATATTTTTGCCGTCGCCTGCCCGATACGTCCAAGTCCGATGATCCCCGCTGTTTTTCCGTGCAGCTCGATCAGCGGGAAATCCCAGTAACACCAGTCATCATTCCTCTCCCATCTTCCATCTGCTACGCTCTGCGCATGATAACCGTAATGGGAGCAGATTTCCAAAAGCAGCCCCACCGCATACTGACCTACGATCTGAGTCCCGTAAGACGGGACGTTCACGACCGGAATTCCCTTTTTTCTGGCGTATACGTAATCAACAACGTTATACCCCGTTGCCAGAACGGCGATCAGGCGGATATTGCACCTGTCTATCGTCTCCTTTGAAATAGGCGTCTTGTTTGTCACAACGATCTGAGCATTACCGATCCGCTCTGCGATAATCGGTGATTCCTCATATGAGGTTCTGTCATAAACAGTCACTTTTCCAAATTGCTCCAGCGCTTCCCAGCTAAGGTCTCCGGGATTTTCCGTATATCCGTCAAGCACTACCACTTCCATTTTCTTTCCCCCCATCTGTCAAGATCTGCTTTCTGCTGTACTTTTTCCGCTTATATCTGTTTTTTGCCGTTTACATCTGTTTTTTCTGTGTATATCTGTTTTTACCGTTCCCATCTGTTTTTCTCTATCATTCCCCGGAGCGTCTGGCCGTTCCCCGTCCAGTAATTCTTATTAT